>NZ_PGUB01000078.1:0-22937 GCF_002924285.1 Aquimarina sp. I32.4
ACAAAAAACTGTCCTAGATGTTAACGCTATAAAGAATTACAGAAATATCGAAGCACAATATCAAAAACTAATATCAACGCAATTATAAACTAGAGCCTAAAAATGATGTACTTCTGTTTTTAAGAGATAACTAAAGAGTATACTTTAATTGAAAACTCAATAAATTAAATCATTAAAAAAACACAAACATGACGATTAAAAAAACAATAATTATAGCTAGTTTTGCACTAGCAATTCTGGGAGCTTGTGCTGAAAAGAAAGAAGATAAAACAGATTCAACTAAATCAGAAACTACTCAAGAAACAGCATCCGATATTAAAAAAACTACAGAAATTGATGAAGCCGAAAAAAGAAGATTAGATAGTATCCAACAAGTAAAAGAACACGGGCACGCTCATTAATATATAGTAAAACAATGTTTAAAAACTCTACCAGATTTTTTATTTTTCTATTCCTTATACTCATTTCAATAACTGCAAATGCGCATGGGGTAGATGATAAAACGCAATCTTTCTTATTAGGCAATAAAGGAATCGCTTTTGGCTCCTTTCTATATATCGGTGCAAAACATATGATCACAGGATACGATCATTTACTTTTTCTGGTAGGGGTTATTTTCTTTTTGTATCGAACCAAAGAGATCATACTATATGTAAGCTTTTTCACAATAGGTCATAGTATCACACTACTACTTGGTGTAATGGCAGATATTAATATAAATGCCTTTTTAATAGATGCTATTATCGCATTATCAATTGTATATAAAGGGTTTGATAATTTGGGAGGGTTTAAGCAATTTTTTGGTAAACAACCAAATACCCAAATAGCTGTACTCATTTTTGGGTTATTTCACGGTTTTGGATTGGCTACCAAATTACAAGAATTTAAATTTGATAAAGAAGGACTTTTTATAAACCTAATCGGTTTTAATATAGGAGTAGAAATAGGGCAATTTTTAGCATTAGGGCTTGTTCTCTTGCTCTTAGGTATTTGGAGAAGACATAATAGCTATATTAAATTCTCTAACCTTACTAATATACTTCTCATGGCTGCAGGCTTTCTATTATTTGGATTTCAAATAACAGGATATTTTTTGACATACTACTAAATTATGACTACAAGCACTACCAACACAATGGATAAAAAGCAACTTATAAAATCAGTTTTTATAGCATTTTTTATTGGCCTTATTGTACTTATCACTGCAGTATTACCAGCAGAATACAATATAGACCCACTAGGTACAGGAAAACTTTTTGGTTTTAGTAAGTTGTATGTAAATGATACTGGAGAAATAGAACAAATCAACACACAGTCTGTTTCTCTATTAAATTTTAAAAAACTAAAATTAGAAAAACTAGGGTCTCCTGCAAATGTTCCTAAACCAATAGAAGCAGACAATCCTGCGCCATCAGAGCAATTCACAGAGAAAAACGATACTATACAAGTAACAGTTCCTGCAGGAAAAGGTATAGAATACAAGTTTAAAGCATTAAAATACGGAAATGTAAAGTATGAATGGAGCACTACAAATGATGCTATCGTTTATATTGACTTTCATGGAGAGGTACTACAAGAAAACCCTCCAGAAAATGTGTTTTATGAAAGCTATACGCTAGCATATTCTAACAATATGGCAGGAACATTTACTGCTCCTTTTGAAGGAAAACACGGTTGGTATTTTAGAAACCACAACAAAGAAGATGTTACTATAATCATAAGACTAAAAGGGCAATACAAATTATTTGATAAGTAAATACTCTTTTAACTTCTACGGGGTACTATAAACAAAAACCACTTACTCTACCCCCTTTGCTATATAGGTTATTGATAATTACCTTGGGGCAAGAAGTATTCGTTTGAAACAAATCTTTAATTTCGAAGTAAGCTTCTGAGTATAAATGATATAAAAATCTCACTTGATAAGTTCATTGTAATGCAACACATAAAATGCTCATAATAAATAGTATTTCAAACACTAAGCCCCTTTTTTTAAAAGAAAGCAATAGATAAAATAAATTTTTAGCAATTATTTAATAAATAATATCAATAGCTTTTATACTTTTGTTATATCATTTCTAATTTGAGTTTGTTTAGGTGTAAGTAACATCAAATTAGAAATAGTATTATATACTATCTACTATGCAAAAAACACTAACTCTAATATTTTACTTAATTTTTTGTCAAGTTTTTGGCCAACGAGATAGTAAAGTTAGTTTAGGTGATTTTAACAAAGATAAGGTCGTTGATACACTAAAATCCTTCTATGAAGGAGGAAGCAGTTTTGGAGGAAGATATGTTCAGCTCATAAATGGAAAAACAAACGAAATGCATGAGCTCACAAATGACGGATGTTTTTGTGAAATCAAAAAAACTATACTGATCCCCTCTGAGCTTAATAAAACTAAAAATCAACTTTTTCTCGAAACAATTAAAGAACAACTGCTTCCTGAAAAAAGGGATACTCCAGACGCTTCGTTAGATTGGATAATTAGAAGTTCATATTCTAATAATAAACTGGATAACAATCCATTCTTTGACTTTGTTATTGACCCTCAAACTAACTGGGTGAATAATAAATTTGAATACCCCTATAATTATTACATCGAAATTGAAGGTGACACTTTGACCCAACTGCATAACACTGCTTATGAATCCTCTCAAGGGTTTTCTAAAGAAGATAATAAGGGGTTTCTAGTTTATTATGCCCACAACCATTATAGAAATAAGACAGGAGATAGTCTACAAGTTTCTGATAGTAATTCTCTTTATAAAACATTTCATACATCTCATGGAGTAGTTGTAAAAAAAGAAGATTTTTATAAATGGGTATTCATTAGTGATTTTTCTCTAACAGGAGCTCCTGAAAAATTGAGATGGGAATCGATAAAATCAGTAAAGCTTTTTGATGACTATCTAATAGTTCGACAAGACTTACCCCCTACTAACACCTATAGATTATTTGTAATAAATATTGAAACTGGTATTTGTGGCAGATTAAAATATGATTTCTCAAGCTCCAACAACACTATTGATGATGACAAGAAAACTTCTTTAATTCAAGGAAAATCAATTATTTTAGATATTGAAGAAAAACAATTAAAATATAAGTTAAAAGATATTTTTAAAGAACTTGATGCACAGCATCTAACAAAAAAATAAACACCATTTAAAAAAACGTTTATTTAAAAACGCTATCCAAAATACAAACTATGACCATAACGCAACTGAAATATGTTTTAGCTGTAGCAGAACATAAAAATTTTACCAAAGCAGCAGAAAAAACTTTTGTAACACAACCTACATTAAGTATGCAAATTCAAAAACTAGAAGAAGAATTAGATATTCTTATTTTTGATCGTAGCAAAAAACCTATTGAGTTAACAGAAGTAGGTAATAAACTTGTTCTGCAAGCACGAAATATTGTAAACGAAAGTGAACGTATACAAGATATTGTTGATCAACAAAAAGGATTTATTGGCGGTGAATTTAAACTTGGAGTAATTCCTACAGTAATGCCTACAATCCTACCTATGTTTTTAAACAACTTTATAAAAAAATATCCTAAAGTAAAATTAAAAATAGAAGAGCTGAATACAGAAGCTATAATTGAACGTCTCTTGGATGGACATTTGGATGCCGCAATTGCTGCAACTCCATTAGAAGATGAAAATATAAAAGAACGTGTATTATACTACGAGCCATTTGTAGGATATATCCCCAGCTCACACAGATTACATCAAAATAAAAAAATTAATACCTCTGATCTCGATATTGATGATATGCTACTTTTAGAAGATGGACATTGTTTTAGGGACGGTATTATCAATTTATGTAAAACCAAAAGAAGCTATGATGAAGATCATTTTCAACTAGCTAGTGGTAGTTTTGAAACACTTGTAAAATTAGCAAATGAAGGCCTTGGAATGACACTCCTACCGTATTTACATACATTGGATATAAAAAATACAGAAAAAGGAAATCTTCATTATTTTAATGAACCCTCACCTGCAAGAGAAGTTAGCTTAATCTTTAACAAAAGTGAGCTCAAAATGCAGATTATTGATGCATTACACGCTACTATAGCAGGAGTCGTAAAAGGAGCCATTACTTTTCAAAATGTGCAAATTATAAGCCCTATATCAAAAGTAAAAAGCGACTAAAAAGTCGCTTTTTTTATTATGATTTTAAATAGATTAGACAAGATTGTAATTCTGGTTGTTTTACTGTTAATGATTGAATCCAGATTTTTAATTCTTCAATCTCGTGCGGAAGTAGTCTGTTTAGTGCTTTTAAAACTTCCTTTGTAAATAGATTAACATCAAAACTCACTTTTTTAAGCACAGTTTTTGTGTAATCAAACATTGCTCTAGCCATAAATTAATAGGGGTTTAAATGTTAGGTTTAAACAAATAGCTGTAGGAATAATCTTATAATTTTTAAAGTTGTTCTAGCTAATATATGTAAATAAAACTAAAAAAAATGTCTTTTAGCGCTTATTTAACATTGTTAAAAACTATTATCGCCATCCAAAATATCTCCTAAACCACCTAAAATACGACCTTCTCCTTTACTTTTACCTCCTCCTCTGGGAGCCAAAGCCAATACTCTATTTGCAAGTCTACTAAAAGGTAATGATTGTATATAAACAACCCCTGGCCCAGTCAATGTGGCAAAAAATAATCCTTCACCACCAAAAATAGTATTCTTAATACCTCCTATGAATTCTATATCATACTGAACACCTTTAGAAAAACCGATAATACAACCCGTATCTACCTTTAATTTTTCTCCAGACTGTAGTTCTTTTCTACAAGTAGTTCCTCCTGCATGCACAAAAGCCATACCATCACCCTCTAGTTTTTGCATAATAAACCCTTCACCTCCAAACAAACCTCTACCCAACTTACGAGAAAACTCTATTCCTACAGAAACTCCTTTGGCAGCGCACAAGAATGCATCTTTCTGACAAATAAATTTCCCTCCATATTCTGTTAAATCTATAGGTATAATCTTACCTGGGTATGGCGAAGCAAAACTTACTTTCTTTTTGCCTCCTACTTGATTATAAAAAGCTGTCATAAACAAACTCTCTCCCGTTAACAATCGTTTACCTGCTCCAAAAATCTTCCCCATAATACCTGTGTCCTTTGAAGAACCATCCCCAAATATGGTATCCATCTTTATACCATCATCCATCATCATAAAACTTCCCGCCTCTGCAATTACTCCTTCCTGTGGATCTAGCTCTATCTCTACATATTGCATTTCTTCCCCTATAATCTCATAATCGATTTCGTGTGCTGTCATATTTTATAATACTCCTTTTTATTGATTAATAAATCATTTCTTTATTGGTAAATGTTTTTTATAAAATGTTACACTTCTATTTAGTAAATGATAAAAACTCTTTAGTTTTCTTAATCTAAAAAAGGGGGCGGGAGTATTACATAGAACAAGTATAACACTGCTACACCATCAATTCGATTTTACTTTGATTGTCCACTCAAAATTAAAAACAGATACTTCTATCCCCTCTTTATTGGTTCCAACAGATTTCATCCATACTGTTTGTCCCTCTCCAGTTTCAATTGCTTTTTCTATAGCATCTTTTACCAAATACCCATCCGTACAAACAAAAGAAATTCTACCTGTAGCTTTCTTTGTAAATGTTGCATTATTAGTAGCTACAAGCATTGAAATTTTTTTCCCACTATTACGTATATACCCCGTGACCAATGCACCAGTTGTAAGCTCTGCAGCCATTCCTTGAACAGCCCAAAACATAGAGTTAAATGGATTCTGATTTATCCACCTATGTTTTACACTAACACTACAAGTCGTTTCATCAATTTTTTTTACACGTACACCGCATAACCATGCAGAAGGTAATTTTACTAATAAGAATGTATTAAGTTTTCTGGGAGTAATATTCATGAATTCATTTTTTTTTTAAGAATTACAATATAAGCAAAAGAAATAGTTAGCAAAAGTTATTCAATTTCTTAAATTTTTGTTAAATTTAGGTACTATGTTTTGCATAATACCTTTTTTTAACCATATATTTGCATAAGCAACTATTATATACTTTATAAAATGTCAATCAAAAATCACAAAAATATTGCAACCTTTATGCACCTTGGTACATTCTCCAAGTATTTTTTCCCTTTTGGAAATTATATTGTACCAATACTATTATGGGTTACCAATAAAGAAAAATCAAGTTTTATAGATACTCACGGTAAAGAAGCTATTAACTTTCAGTTAAGTATCTTATTATACACTGTAATACTAGGTATATTTTCATTTCCTTTTTTTATTTTCAATGTATTTGGAGATGCAACAATTTCTAACTTATTTCACTTTAATGATATATCCATTAATTTTTCTGAAGCAGGAGGATTTAGAACACTCATTGGCGCTTCTTTTATAGGAATAATAGCATTAATTGGTTTTTTTCTTGAAATAATTTTTACAATTAGCGCAGCATTAAAAGCAAATAAAGGAGAAGATTATAAATACCCATTATCAATTCGGTTTATAAAATAGTGAACCTTTCTAAAAAAGAATAGAGAAATAGTATATGATCTAGCCTAATCAACTAGTTCAACATCTAAATTTAATACGGGTGTACTATTATACTTTGATCTACTTTTTTTTAATAATCATCAATCAAAAAATGAACAGTTTAACAATTAAAAATTAGTTTTATGAAGATCGAAAACACAAAAGCGCAAATGCGCAAAGGTGTTCTGGAATATTGCATACTTTCTATACTTAAGGACGATGATGCGTACGTAGCTGAAATTTTAGAAACCCTTAAAGATGCAAAGATGCTTGTGGTAGAAGGCACTATATACCCCTTATTAACTAGACTTAAAAATGCAGGGTTATTGAGTTATCGATGGGAAGAATCTACATCTGGACCGCCGCGTAAGTACTATGGCCTTACAGAAACAGGAAAATTGTTTCTAAAAGAATTAAACACCACCTGGAATGAATTACAGCACGCTGTAAATCTGGTAACCAAACAAAAAAAGAAGTAACATGAACAAGACAGTCAATATAAATTTAGCAGGCATATTTTTTCATATAGATGAAAACGCTTATCTAAAGCTGCAACATTATCTCGGTGCTATAAAACGCTCATTTACCGATTCTCAAGGTAGAGATGAGATCGTATCAGATATTGAAGCTAGAATAGCAGAATTGTTTAGTGAAAAAATTAAAGACGAACGACAGGTTATCGGAAACAAAGAGGTAGAAGAGGTTATTGCTGTAATGGGACAACCAGAAGACTATCAATTAGACGATGAAATCTTTGAGGATGAACCAAAAGAACCTCTTCAGAAAACAAAAATATCTAAACAATTATTCAGAGATACTACAAACTCTTATGTTGGTGGTGTAAGCTCAGGATTAGGTCACTATCTTGGAATTGATCCCATATGGATTCGATTAGCATGGATCTTGTTTACCGTATTTTCTAGTGGTGCATTTATACTTATCTATATTGCTTTTTGGATTTTTGCTCCAGAAGCTAAAACCACAGCAGATTTTTTGGCAATGAAAGGAGAAGCTGTCAATATAAGTAACATAGAAAAAAAGATAAAAGAAGGCTTTGATGGTGTTGCAGACACTGTAAAAAATGTAGACTACCAAAAATATAGTAGTAAAGTAAAAAATAGCTCAACTACTTTTTTTGAAGCATTAGGAGATGTAATATTAGTATTACTTAAAGTATTTGTAAAACTGGTTGGAGTACTTTTTACTATAATTGCTGGATTTACATTAATCGGTTTATTCATTGGTCTATTTACCATAGGTACATTTGGATTCATGGATACCCCTTGGGTAGAATATTTTGAAGTAGGTAGTCACCCTGATGTTCCTCTATGGTTGATCTCTCTTTTATCATTCTTTGCTGTAGGAATCCCATTTTTCTTTCTACTTATTGTTGGATTAAAAATGCTGATAAAAAACTTAAAATCGGTAGGAACCCCTATAAAAATAGGTTTGTTAGGAGTTTGGATATTGTCACTAATCGGGTTAGGTATTCTTGGGATCAGACAAGCTACTCTAGAAGCTTATGATGCTGAAGTTATTTCTGAACAAAAAATGATTCCTTTTACTAGTAACGATACACTTACTATAAAAATGGAAGGAAACAACAGATATGCAAAACATTTAAGCCGTAGAAATAATTACAATATAAAAAGAGATCCTCAAGGCAATAAAGTAATAGTTATTAAGGATATCGAATTATACTTAAAAGCTGCAAAAAAAGATTCAACAGTAGGGATCATCATAGAAAAAAGAGCAGAAGGAAGATCCTATGAAGAAGCCTCAAAAAGAGCAGAAAATCTTAAGTATGGATATATAGTAAATGGGAATACTCTTTTATTAGACGGATATGCTATTACAGAGTATGCCAATAAATTTAGAGATCAAGAAGTAAAAGTAACACTTACATTACCAGAAGGGATTACATTATTTGCAGATGATAATACATCAGCATACAATAATTCTTGGAAATATGATGACTATATTACTCTAGATGGTAATGAAGAAAAATATATACAACTTATTGATGGAAAGCTTGAATGTGATGCCTGTCCTGAAATTGAAGATGATTGGGAATACAATGATTCAGACGATAATGACGATGACGACGAAGATGAAATAAAAATAAATATCAATTCTGATGATGAGGATTTTAAATTAAAAATCAATGAAAATGGAGTAGAGCTAAACAACGAACCTGTAAAAGTAAAAATCGACGAGAACGGAATAGAAATCAAAACCGATAATTAATCAAACCTGCACATCACAGGGTAATCAAAAAAACGAACAGTTAAATAATTAAAAAACTAATACCTATGACCACACTAGCCAAAATTATCACAACCCTTTTCTTATCAATAGCATGTTGTTCTTGTAATGTCTCTTTTAATGGGGTCAAAGGCAAAGGAGATGTTATAAAAAAAGAAAGAACAATCAATAAAAAGTTTGATGCTGTTAAAGCAAGTAGAGGTTTAGATGTTATCTTAGTAAATAATTCTGATAAAAAAGTTATTGTAGAAGCAAATAAAAATCTGCATGATATTATAGAAGTATATGTAAAAGACAATACATTATATGTAACCTCTGATAAAAATATCTTCTCTGCCGATGAAAAAAATGTGTATGTTTCTTATGCAAAAATCAATAAAATATATGCCAATAGCGGAGCAAGTATATCTTCTGATAAAGCTGTAGTACAAAAAGACCTTGATCTCAGTGCAACCAGTGGAGCAGATATTAATCTACGGGTAAAAGCTGAAACCATAACTACCTCTGTAACCAGTGGTGCTTTTATGGATCTTTCAGGAAAAGTAAATAACCATAACTCTAGTGCTACTAGTGGAGCAAATATTCGCGCAGAGGAATTACTAAGTCTTGTATCAGAAGCAAAAGCGACCAGTGGTGCTTCTATCAGAATTTATGCAAAAAACGATTTTACAGGAAAGGCAACTAGCGGAGGAAATGTAGTCTATTATGGTAACCCAGAAAAAGTATCAGAAGTAGATAACTCTGGAGGGAATGTAAGAAGGAATTAAAGACTAATCAATCTAATCAACCAAAAACTGCCTGATCAAAATGATAAGCTATCATTATTCAGGCAGTTATCTTTATATACTTTATCGAGTCAAAGTATTAATTTTATCAGCTACAGTTCCTTTTTCTCCAAGTCTTACAATCATCAAAATCATCTTTGCAATACTTCCTGGATTGGTTATAATATCAGCATTCTTAGCTACTTTTACATCTCTATTTTCTATAAGAATATCAATTTTATCTTGCGATGTACTAGCAACTTCTTTTGCAAATCGCCAAGCTCCATCTCTAGCTAACTCCATGCTAAAATCAATTAAAAAATCATCAACTTTACGGGTAAATTTCAATATCTTTTTCAAAGTCGGCCAAATTCGCGACAAATCATCTTCTACATCTGTAACCAATGATGATAATATCTCATTGATTTTATCAAAATCTCCTTTTAGTTCTTCGATAGTATCGCCTTTAGAAACTTGAGCTGCGGCAATTCCCAGATCAAGACTAATATGAGCATTGATCCCAATTAATAAATGCTGTAAAACAATTGGCCAATACTCCTTTGATAAATCAAATGCTTTTTTCCAAGACAAGGTAATCTCCTTATTATTCTTATACCCATAATAAGCATCCAAATACCTACTTGCAAAAACAACATCAAGCCTTTCCATTCTTGGGCCATCATCAAAAAAATCATTTTCTATCCCCATTTTAACCTCAACAGTTACCTTTTTATACAATGCTGCAAAATAACCTAATGGATCGTTATTTGTTTTTGATTCTGTTATAATATCTTCCAGTGTATAAATAACATCATCTATGGTATGAATAGATTTCAAAATTATGGATTGGTTTTAGGTTTTAAAAAAATACGGTATTCATCTCTCTTACAAATGGTTCCTTTATAATCGGCATCCATTCTATTAACTTTAAATGTAATTCTTATTTATAATATAAGTCTATTTATATTTGTAGACAAGTTCTGAAGTGATTTAAACCTTTTTATTCAACTTTGATGAGAATCAAAAAAATTAAACCACTTCTCTATATACAACCACTATACTTAAACATAAAAATTTCAGTTTATACTATTATAATTTTTACATAAATATGAGAACATTGGTATTATTACTATGTGTAGTATTCGCATTAGGAAACGCATATGGGCAAAAGGCAAAAATTAAAGGTAATAAAATTGTAAGCACAGAATTATTAGATGTCGAAAGCTTTCATAGCATAGAAATCTATGAGGGTTTTGAAGTTACTCTTGATGAAAGCAGTGATAATCAAGTTAGAATTGAAGCAGATAGTAACCTACAAGAAGTTATAAAAGTAGAAGTAATCGATAGCATCTTAACTATTACAGCAGAAAAAGATATTAGACGTGCAAAAGCATTACTTCTTGATATTTTCTATACTACAGAATTAAAAAAAATCACCTTACATGACAAAGCATCGATAAAATCACTATCGCCTATTCAAACCAAAAAATTAGAGATAGAAGTAAATGATCACGCCGAGTTATTTCTAACTACAGAAGTTTCACAAATAAAATGTACTACCAACAAAAAAGCTATTGCTGAACTACATGTGTCAGCCCAACAAGTGAATTATCAAATTAATGAAAACTCTGAGTTAAAAGGTATCATTAATACCGACAGTCTTACTGTTGATCTCTACCAAAAAGGAAATGCAATACTTGAAGGAGAAGTAAAATCTTTATTGGTAAGAGCAGATAATGATACTGATTTTTATGGTGAGAAATTAAATGCAAATAGCACCACTTTAATTGCAGAAGGGGCTAGTGATTGCTATATTTTAACCAATGAAACCATACAGATTACAGCCAAAGACAAGACAGAAATATACCTTCTTGGTGAGCCAAAAATTACCATAGATACTTTTGCCAATGAAGCTATATTATATAAGAAAAATGCTGACTATGTTCCTAACAAGTTTAAAAATAAATTCCTTTAGAATATAGTAGATATAACCATATAAAAACTCACAATCTATAGAAGTTTTGTGAGATATGTTTAATCTAACTTTATTACAAAAAAGCTATCAAAAATGAGTTCATTTTTGATAGCTTTTTTTATTTCTAGATTATATCGGTTATATCGACTTAAGCAGAAACTTCTTCATTCGTTTCTATTGTAGCCAAATATCGTTCAGCATCCAACGCAGCCATACATCCTGTACCTGCAGCTGTAACCGCTTGTCTATATTCTTTATCTTGAACATCTCCAGAAGCAAACACACCTGGTATATTTGTTTTAGTAGACTTTCCTTCTGTTATCAGATAACCAGTATCGTCCATATCCAATTGCCCTTTAAAAATATCTGTATTTGGCTTATGGCCAATTGCTATAAACAAACCTGTAATCTCTATTTCTTCTTTATTACCTGTTTGATTATTTACCATTCGTAATCCTTCTACCACTTGCTCCCCAAGAACCTCATCAACCTCAGTATTATACATCACCTTTATATTAGATGTATTCGTTACTCGATGTTGCATCGCCTTAGAAGCTCTCATATGATCTTTACGCACCAACATAGTAACATTCTTACATATATTCGCTAGATACGTAGCCTCTTCTGCAGCAGTATCCCCTGCTCCAACAATTGCTACATCTTGTCCTTTATAGAAAAAACCATCACAAACAGCACATGCCGAAACACCACCACCTCTTAACTTTTGCTCACTAGGCAAACCAAGATATTTTGCAGTAGCCCCTGTAGAAATAATAACAGTTTCTGCTTCAATTTCTGTTGTATTATCTACAGTAACTTTATGAATTCCTCCAGCCGTTTTATTAAAATCAACAGCTGTTACCATCCCAATACGTACTTCTGTACCAAAACGTTCTGCTTGTTGTTGCAATTGTACCATCATTGTAGGTCCATCTATCCCTTCTGGATATCCAGGAAAATTATCTACCTCTGTTGTAGTAGTCAATTGCCCTCCTGGTTCCATACCAGTATACATAACAGGTTTAAGATCTGCTCTCGATGCATATATTGCCGCAGTATATCCTGCTGGTCCTGAACCTATAATAAGGCACTTGATTCTTTCTATTGTATTAGACATATCCGTTTCGTTTTTTATAATGTAAAAGTAGCAATTTGCACACAAACCTTACAGTAAAGTTATTAAGAATTATTATAAGCCTATAAAGCATAATTATCAGAATTAAACAAAAGAAAGTATCAGTATTGCTACAATACTATTACATTTACACCAGATTAAGGATAAGAACAAAATGATAATTTTTGACACTTTAGACATTTTGGGTACAGCCGCTTTTGCAATATCAGGAGCATTAAGTGCTATGAACAGAAAGTTTGACCTTTTTGGGATTTTTATAATTGCCTTTGTTACCTCGATTGGAGGAGGTACAATTAGAGATATACTAATAGGCAATACTCCTGTATCATGGATGCAAAATACCACAAACATGTATCTCATAGGAGGAATTACAATACTTGCAATTGTTTTTAGAAATAAAATCGATTATCTCAAAAAATCTCTTTTTTTATTTGACACCATCGGATTAGGTATATTTACTATTATTGGTGTAGAAGCAGGCATCAAAACTAATCTTGCTCCTATAATATCGGTAGCACTTGGAGCAACAACAGGTTGTTTTGGAGGAGTTGTAAGAGATATTTTATGTAATGAAATTCCAGTAATATTCAGAAAAGAGATTTATGCAACCGCATCTATAACTGGAGGGATTTGTTATATGATTTTATATCACCTCCATCTAGATCAAGATATAATCTATATCTCTACTGCAACACTTATTATAATCATTCGACTACTCGTTGTAAAATACAAAATATCATTACCGCTATTCACTACCAAGAATCAAGATATAGTTGATTAAGTCAATTATTTTATAAAAACCTTAATAGTCCTACCTTGTATTAATCCTTATATTTCGTTTGTCGTTTTGTTTAAACACACTCCTAACCGTGATATTTATTAAGTGAATGAAAAAAATTACTACACTCCTTTTTATTGTAATTACATATTGTGCTACAGGCCAATCCGCTACCAGAATCTCTCCAGTTTTTCCAGAGGTTCTCTCGCAATTCCCTTCAGTTAGAGATTATACAACCTCTCCTACACATGATGAAATCTACTTTACAGTTCAAGGGTACGCTGGTGAACTATCTACCATTATAAAAATCACAAAAAAAGATGCGAGTTGGTCAACACCAGAAATTGCACCTTTCTCTGGTCAATTTGACGATCTAGAAGCTATGTTTTCTCCCGATGGGCTTAAATTATATTTTGTATCCAACAGACCTTTAGAAAATACAGGTGTAAAAGCAAAAGACTATGATATTTGGTATATTAAAAGATCTGATATTACTGCCAAATGGTCTGCTCCTATCAATATAGGAAACCCAATCAATACAAAAGGAGATGAGTTTTATCCTTCTGTAGCCACAAACGGAAATTTATACTTTACCAGTACAGCTACTGCTTCAAAAGGAAAAGATGATATTTTTGTAAGCACATGGCAAAATAATACATATACAAATCCTGTTTCTCTAAGTGAAGCTATTAATTCTGAAGGGTATGAATACAATTCATATATTGCTCCAGATGAATCATTCTTGATTTTTGGAAGATGGCATAGGCAGTGGTGATTTATATATCTCTTATCATTCTACAGAAGGAACTTGGTCTAAGTCCAAAAACCTCTCTGCAAAAATAAACTCAGATAAGATGGATTATTGCCCATTTTATGACTCAAAAACACAAATACTCTACTTTACCAGCAAAAGAAATGAGATTATTACCAAAAGGAGTAAATCACTTGAGCTAAAACATCTTTTAAAAATGATGCACTCATATCAAAATGGATTAAGTAGAATCTACAAAACTCATATAAAACTTTAATAATCAGTATTTTTTATTTTTAACATTACCTTTCTTACTTTCTAGAGCAAAAGAAGAATTCAATTTTGTATTTTTGCACGAAATTTAAACCGTATTGATGAGAATTCTATTCTCCATACTATTATTTATTTCTTTTGCTATACGACCCGCTATAGAAATCAGTACTGTTCTCTATTACCAGCTTAACATTAATACTATTGTAGAGAAATATTGTGTCAACAAAGAGCGCCCACGCCTTAATTGTAATGGTAAGTGTTACCTGATGAGTCAACTAAATACAAAAACGCAGTCACCATCAGAAAGCACAGATTCTACATTAATAACAGAAGCTTTTTTACCTTTATTTTTTCAAGAAACTACAGTAAAAATTGAAAACACAAATTCTCTAATTACAGAATCTGTTCAAAACTGGAAATTACAATGTTTCCATATAAAAAATGTTTCAAAAGACATTGATCACCCTCCTCAATATCACATCTCATAATTATTCTATTGTTTTTTTGACTTGCTTATTATAGTTTATTCAAAAGTCTGCGTATTGTAAAAAATCAATCTTCTTAATTATAAAAAGAATATGATTTTTTTTTACATGTATACTACCATACACTATTTTATAAAGCAGCAACCAAAACCATGAACTTGGTTACAGTTTATACTAGTTATATTTTGAATTTACTGTAAAAGAAAATCAGCTATTCTTTGCATAGGCAAAAAAGAGAATTTTATTGCAGTAAATTCAAAGTGTAAATGGTATTACTACTAGAATAAAAATGAGAACTCTAAATGCATAATAAAATACAGTTCACTTTTATATGCAATGATTGTAATAGCAGTTATTATCGAAAAATTCAAACCAGAAATGATATAATATATATCAATGCTAGTTTGGTTTTAAAAAAGATATATAGTAAAAACTGTTTTACCATTATTACAAAGTATCTACAGAATATAGGTAAAGGTTACAAAAAAACCTTAACTACTGATTTACAGGATACAATATAAAAAACAAAAATAGGTTTAAAAAGTAAAAGCACATCTATTCATCTATAATAGACACGCTTATAGATTACACAAAATGAAAAACATATTAATTTTTGCTATTGTCCTTTGTTTGGGAACATATAGCTACGCACAACAATCCTACAAAGGAAAAATAGTTGACACCTCTAATAACCCATTACCTGGAGCAACTATTATCGAATCAAACAATACAGAGAACGGGGTCATGAGTGATACCGATGGACTCTTTACCATCTCTCTTCAAAACTCGACAGAAATAACCATTAGTTTTTTGGGATATATTACCAAAAAAATACGTTTAACCAGTGATTTCAATACCATTAGGCTTACATCTGACAACGTATTATTAGAAGAAGTTCTAGTAACTTCGGCTAATAGAGAAATCCAAAAACGTTCTGAAGTATCAGGATCTATTTCATCGATAAACAAACAAGCAATTGCAGAAACCAAAGCTTTTGGTATTGATCAATTGGTAAATCAAGTTCCTGGAGTTTTTATGCCAACCTCTAGAGCAGCTAGCAATGAGCAACATTTTATGGCAGTACGTTCTCCTATTTCTACAAAAGCATTATTCTTATTTCTAGAAGATGGATTACAAATCAGACCTACCTCTGTATTCAACCACAATGCATTATTAGAAATGAACAATGTATCTTTTGGTCGTATAGAAGTTCTAAAAGGTCCTGCCTCTAGTATTTATGGTAGTGAAGCTATAGGAGGAAGCTTTAATTTTATTACAAAAAATCCTACAGAAAATTTAAGTGGTAGTCTTGCTTTTCAAACAAACGACTTAGGATTAACTCGATACGAGCTTGAAGTTTCTGATCAAACAAGTGAAAAATTTGGGTTCTATCTTGGTAGTCATTTTGTAAAAAGAAAAGAAGGACCTATTGGACATAGTGATTATGAAAAATTAGCCGTTACCTTCAAAACTGTATATGATATCAATACCTCAACAAAGTGGACGACTGTTTTTGATATAATTGATTTTCGCTCTGATATGTCTGGTTCTTTGAGTGAAAGAAATTATAATGAGGGAAATTATGAAAGTGATCAAACCTTTACAGAAAGAGAAGCAATCTCCTTTAGAGCAAGAACTACACTCGATAAATTCTGGAATGATAATAATAAAACCTCATTCAACTTTTTGGTAAGAAATAACCGAATGGATCAGATTCCATCATATAGAATTAGACAATTCAGAAATCAAGGTCAGTTAACAGGGCTTGGATCAGGAGAAGTAAACTCAAATCGGTTTACTAGTTTTGTAGGATTAATTCAACATAAGCTTGATTTTAATTTTGCAAATTCTTCACTAATTGTAGGAGCAACAGCAGATTATTCTCCTCAAGACTATGTATCAGAGACAACAAGAGTTATTGTTGACCCTGAAACAAGAAAAAACCTTGACTACACTATTAATTCGGGAGACTTTATTCTTAATTATGAGGCTGACATCCTCAATTATGCAAGTTTTTTCCAGTATGAAATTTCACCAATAGACGCCTTAAAAATAACCGCAGCACTACGTTATGATGGGTTTGAATATGATTATGATAATCAAATAGAGGATTCAGGAGCAGAAGATGCTGTAGATAATTTTAATAACCTGACTCCAAAATTGGGAATCAATTATAATTTTAATTCTAGAACAGGAGTATACACAAATTATTCACAAGGATTTACGCCTCCTCAGGTTTCTACTTTATATCGTAATCGAAATGAATTACGAGGCATTACCCCTAGCCGTTATCATAATTATGAAATCGGAGGATATTTTAGTATTCCTTCTAAGTTAAAATTTGATTTAGCAGTATATCTTCTAGATGGGCAAAATACATTAGTAACAATGAGGGATGAAAACGATAACTTTTTTAGTACTAATGCAGGTAAAACAAGGTCATATGGTGTTGAATATGGTATTACCTGGAAACCAATAAAAGAATTATCCCTTACTCATAATGGTAGTTATGCACAACACCGATATGTCGACTTTTTTGACCGAGGAATAGACTACTCTGACACCGATAGAAAAACAGCTCCAAACCTTATGGGTACTTCTTTAATAACATATCAAAAGAATTTTGAAAACACTTTTGGGTTTAGTATAACTGCAGAGCAAGAATTAATAGGTAAATACAACACCAGTTTTGAAAATCAAATCGATAATGAAAACGGTACTTTTAGTACAGAAACTTATAGTGGTCATTCTATTTTTAACCTAAGAGCATCTGTACAATACAAAGGCTTTGAGGTATGGGGTCATGCACTTAATATTTTTGATGAATTGTATGCTACCAGAGCCTCTTTCAACCGGTTTAGAGGAGAAAATAGTTATACCATCGGTAACCCTAGAGCTTTTCACCTAGGAGTACGATATAATTTCTAGTAACCAGCCCCTATAGGACTATTTTGGCCTGATACAATATGCCTGTGGGGGCTATTTTTACTTAAAAAAATGAAAAAAAACAAAAAACTAAATCAATGGCTTTGGAAATGGCATTTTATAGCTGGATTGATATCACTTCCGTTTATAGCTGTATTATCTATAACTGGAGCTGTATATTTATTTAAAACTGATTATGAAGCTCCTAGACAACGTCATATAAAGGAGGTTACTGTACAAGAAAACTCTATATCTCTTCAACAGCAGTGGGAAATTGCAAACAAGAATGCTAGCAAAAAACCCAATGCTATGATCTTATCTACCGCTACAAATCAGGCAACAGAATTTGTATCAGGCCGATTTAGTGGGAAACGTAGTTTATACATAAATCCATATTCAGGTAAAATCTCGGGAGAGATCATTAGTAACCAAACAGACATGTACCTGATTAGAAAATTACATGGAGAACTACTGACTGGTAAATTTGGAACCAAAATCATAGAACTTATTGCAAGTTGGATGGTGGTTTTGATCATTACAGGTCTATACGTATGGTGGCCTGTGCGAGATTGGAAGATAAAAGGGTATTTTATACCACGAATAAATCAAGGTAGAAGAATATTTTTTAGAGATATTCATGCAATAACAGGATTTTGGACTTCTGGTTTATTAATCCTTATTCTAGCAGGGGGGTTTCCTTGGACTGATGTGTTTGGTAAAAACTTCAAGGAAGTTCAAAAAATAACTAATACTGGATATCCTTCTAGCTGGAATGCTCACCATATACAATCTCAAACAACAGGAAAAATGGTGACTCTTGATCAAATTGCTGATCAAGCAATATTACTTGATCTACCAGGTACAATAACCATTCAATTCCCTAAAGGCCCCAAAGGAGTCTATAGTATCTCTAATAGTAACCCTGCTGATTTGAATACCCAAAAAAAGATTCATTTTGATCAATACTCTGGTAAACAAATTTTAGCAAACCAATGGGATGATGTAGGTATATTAATGCGAGGACGTATGTGGGTGATGGCTTTTCATCAAGGAGAGTTTGGTCTATGGAATTGGTGGTTGATGCTTTTTACAGCCATAGCCTTAACTGTTATGAGTATATCTGCACTCATATCATATATTCAAAGAAAACGAAAAGGATTATGGGGAATTCCTAAAGTACCTTCAACTTTTAAGATAGGATATGGTATCATTTGTATTATAGGAATTCTTGCAATTCTATTCCCTTTATTTGGTATCAGTCTTCTTTTTATAGTAAGTATAGAATATTTAAGAAATAAAAAAAACGTACACCTTGATTGACATGATACTATACATATTGATTTTAGCCATCTTATTTAGTTTATTCCATATTATTATACAACTGCGTATAATGAATAGAATAGGACAACAATACAAAGAAGCTAAACTTCCTCAAAAAAAGGAAAAATAATATCTTTGGTTCGTTTTTTTCTACAGAAATAGAATGATCCATTTTATTATTCAAAACAATTACAAACAAAAAATATTAATAACATTTAAAAAAAATCATAATTATGAAATTATCTTTCTTATACTCAGCCTTATTAGCACTACTTGTATGTATATCATGCAACCAGTTATCAAAAGAAGAACAAGAGTTTGATGTACTCATGCAAAAAGTAATTGATGTACATGACGAAGTAATGCCTAAAATGGGAGAAATGAGTAGTTTGATTAAAGATTTAGAATCAAAAATAGATACTACTGCCCAAGGACAATCCTATGCCAATGCTCAAAAAGATGTAAAAGATGCGTATGACTTTATGATGACATGGATGAGTGATTTTAGTGATCAATTTCCTCATGAGGAAGAAAACGCTAAAACAGACCCAGAAAAACTTTCTTCTCAAATGAAACTACTTAAAGAAGAGGAAGTAAAAGTTACTAAACTAAAGGCACAAATTAATTCAAGTATCGAAAACGCAAAACAATTATTGCAAAAGTCGTAACATCTGGTTACTATGTTATTTATAAAAATGTTTTACTTTAGCAATTGCAACAAATCATATTAAAAATCAATGAAAAAAATAATTTTACTTGTTTGTGTATTGTTTATGTCAACTTTATCTATTCATGCACAGAAAAAAAAGGATCTTCTAGAAGAAATAGATAAATTACGAAAAGAGCTAAATACTACTAAATCATCATTAAATGATTCTCGTAAAAAAGAGAAAGCTACTTTGACAGAAGTAAAAACTATGGAGGCTCAAGTGAAAGACCTTAAGGAGACAAATGCTTCTCTTTTAAATAACATGAGCAGTTTTACACAGTTGTCAAATCAAAAGGCCAAAAATTTAGAAACCTCTCTCAAGAGTCTTCAAGAAAAAGACAAGCAAATAAAAGTCGTAAATGATGCTATTGGAAAAAGTGATTCTACCAAACTAGCAACATTAACTGTTTTTAAAAATGCCCTCGGTGGTGAAGCTAATATTGCCTTAAAAAATGGAGCAGTATTAATCACATTAGCCAATACCTCATTATTTGGTAATGACGATAGTGCTGTGATAGATGCTAAGGCAAAAAGTGTTTTAGGAAAAATTGCTGCGGCTTTAAACTCAAAACCTGATCTTAAAATCAAAGTAGAAGGAAATAGCAATGCTATAAGTTTTAAAGACAAAAGTATTAAAGACAATTGGGATCTTAGCACAAAACAGGCCTCTGCTGTGGTAAGAGCGCTTCAAATTGACCACAAAGTAGATCCTAAAAGAATGGAAGTTCTCGGAAAAAGTGAATATGGTTCGCAAAGTATAGAAACTGCTACCAGAATTATTATTGATCCAAAATTTGATAAATTCTATGGTCTTATAAAAGAAAGTATGAAAAATGGATCCAAAGAATAAAAAATCATATCTATAGTATAAAAAAGTCTGATCAAATTGATCAGGCTTTTTTTTATACTAATAATAGCTACATTCTTTTGCCAAAGAAATCAAGTTATAAAAAATTATAATCATTGCTAACGAGAAGGCACAATACTCAATTTTAAGAACCTACAAAAAATCATAATGTGATTGGTTTCTTTATCACTACATTTCATCTCAAAACATCGATTCTCTAAACAGTATCTAAAACTACAATTCACATCTCTTTGTAAGCAAAACAGCACATAAAATAATTAAGTAATACCAGTTATACTTTGAATTTACTGTAAAAAGAAAAAATTATATACTGATTATCAGTTATTTAAAATTAAAAAGCACAAATAAAAGACAAGAAATAGTATGAATATTACCTAAAAAAATCAAAAAAAATTGTGCTTTTAGTTGGATATTATGTGTTTTGATTCTCTTGTAACTGTGGAAAACAAATTAACAAATATTGACTTCTTTATCAAAATTAGTATGTGTTTCTTGCTTTTTTCCAAATATATAACACCTATGATTTAACCAACTCTACCCCTTCTATAACCCAATTCTCACCATAGATACTATAATCACTAGATGTTCTCAATTGATTACACACATCTTCTTTTGCCCATTCTTTTAGATCATCTATAGACAGATCAGGATCAATATTATCATCATAGGTCACTGTATAGGTTTTTTTATACCATTCTGGGCCTTCTCCTTTGCGTATAGAAACATCAATTATAAAACAGTACATATGTGTAGATAGAATATGAGAGCAAAAGTAGAAATAAATCCCTGTTTTTATTTCTTAAGATAATAAAGTAATAAAACAACTGAAAGTTGCATAAAAAAATGTGGTAAAACTGTATGCTACTTAGGATCAATTTTATATATATTTGTCTAAAGAAAATTACCCCCATTACTTTAAACTTAAACACATTTTAAGGTATAGCTTAAATAGATATTTATTATTAATTAACAGAGGTTAAACTTTACTAGGGAGGTAATAATGAACTTAACAAAGAAATGTTATTGGAAGAAGGTAAGTAATAGAGTAAAAATTCTATTCATTTTAATATGTGCAATATTCGCTTTTACAGCGCCTTTTATTCATGTTTTTTACCCTAAGAAGAACCCTGAATTAATCAAAAGAAAGGCTATCTTGACTGCTGAATTAGAGGCTAATTCTATTACAAAAATGCAATATGACATATGTTATAAAGAAGCCAAAAATAGTTATAAAGTTTTTGGTTTTACTAACATTAGAAAATTCTGGTATGCAGCTGGTAGAAGCATTTGCATGTTCTTTTTCTCATTCATCTTGATGTATGTTACTTTTTTTATTAATGAAAAAGAAGTCAAAAGAATAGCTACAGTTTGTGCTTTCCTATTTATGGGGATTTCTACTTATTTTATTATTTGGAGTTTCTGGTGGAGGCAGGATTTTCCCAAATTAGCATATTTTATAGCAATAGGTGTAGTATCCTTATTATCAACAATAATGTCATATTTTATACTTGGTCATTCAAATAAAATATTAATATACCTGTCTAATATTCATAAACTAACTGATTTCTTAATTAGTGATGTTCGAGAAAAATACGTAGATAAAAAGAAGAATAAAGACTATACTATTGATGTAGTCGATGTACTAGATTCTCTAGATAAATGAAAAAAAAGGAAGCTTTACATATTGTTGAAAGTAAAAAAATATTTCTTAGTTCTGATTCTAAGCAACAATTGTTAGAGCAGATAAATCAGGAAATTATTGAAGAATTAAAAAAAGAAGGAATAGAAAAAGAAAAGAATCATAATGTAGTAACCATAAATGTGAAAAATCAAGTAAAAAATAGAGAGAATCTCGACAATTACTTCTTCAAAAATGAAACTAATGAAACTAGATTTAAGCAGTTACCAATTGAAAAATCAAAACAAATTTTAATTATTTTACTAAGGTTTGAACAAAATCAAGAATATTTGAAACCTAATATTACAATTTCTAATCTTGCATCTAAATTAAACACTAACAGTAAATACTTATCAAAAACAATCAATATAATACTCCCCATTTTTAAGACAGCTACTTAAATTGTAAATTTAACGCTGTACATATGAAAAAATCGAGAAGAAA
>NZ_PGUB01000079.1:0-22778 GCF_002924285.1 Aquimarina sp. I32.4
GTCATAAGTAACTTTTAAACCAGCCTCTCCCTGATGGTCAAACTTCTTTCTCCAACTATAAAAAGTGCCAGTGCTAACTCCATACTTACGACAAGCTTCTACGATACCAATCTCTTCCGAAGTAGCTAGTATTTCTAACTTCTGGTCTAAAGTCCATTTCTTGTATTTCATATCTCAAATGTATTAGTTTGAAATTTAAAAGAACACTCCGAACTTATTGGGGGCTAAACTATCGCATATGTTTTGAAACCATACTCTCAAAACGATTTTGAAAAAACTTTGCAAAAATATCAATCACTTTTTAACCAAGGTTCTTATAAAAAGTTGGATCATTCTACGATCAATATTTTAAAATCAGCACTACAAGAAGAACAAGTGCAATACAAAAAACGATTTGTGATCAAAAGAACTAATGGGATACAACTGTTGAGTGTCTTAGATATAAGTATGATAGAGGCATCTGGTGATTTTTGTATTGGAGTAGATGCTAACGGAAAAAAATACCCGATATCTCAAAAGATAGGAATAATAACAGAACAATTAAGTCCAAAAAACTTTTTTAGAATTAATAGAAGTCAAATTATACATATTAAGTATATAGAAACTATTGAAAACCATTTCAAGAATAGACTGTTGATTAAAATGAAAGGAGTCAATGATAAAGTAATGACAAGCTCATCAAATACTTCAGATTTTAGGAAGTGGATAGAATAAACGTAAGTATATGATAAATAGATTATAGTGATTGATTTTTTTTCATCAATAAATTTTGATTATCGTCTTATTGTGACAATCAATTTAAGATGTTGATTTTGTGTGGAATATGGTTGTATCTTTATAAAAAAGAGTATCCACGCAAAATAAATAATAATGACAAAGAAAAAATTAACAACTTCTGCAGGAGCCCCAATCTCAAATAACCAAAGATCTATTACAGCGGGACAAAGAGGTCCTGTCTTGATGCAAGATTATCAATTGATCGAGAAACTAGCTCACCAGAACAGAGAACGTATTCCAGAGCGTGTAGTTCATGCCAAAGGCTGGGGAGCTCAGGGAACATTTACAGTAACAAATGATATAACCAAGTATACCAGAGCCAAAATATTCTCTGAGGTAGGAAAACAAACTCCATTATTGTCTAGGTTTTCTACAGTGGCTGGAGAGTTAGGTGCCGCCGATACAGAGAGAGATGTAAGAGGTTTTTCTTTAAAATTTTATACGGAAGAAGGAAATTGGGATTTGGTAGGTAATAATACCCCTATATTCTTTATTAGAGATGGATATAAATTTCCAGACTTTATCCGTACTCAAAAGAGACACCCTAAAACAAATTTAAGATCTAACGAAGCTATGTGGGATTTTTGGTCTCAGACTCCAGAAAGCTTACATCAGGTTACTATATTGATGAGTGATCGGGGGATTCCACAAACACCCATGCATATGAATGGATATGGTTCTCATACTTTTTCATTTTGGAATGCAGATGGAGAGCGATTTTGGGTGAAGTTTCATATGAAAACACAACAAGGGCATAAGCACTATACCAATGAAGAAACAGCAACTGTAATAGGGCAGACAAGAGAAAAATTTCAAGAAGAACTTTATGGAGCTATAGAAAAAGGAGTTTTTCCTAAGTGGAAAATGATGGTGCAAATAATGCCAGAGGCCGATGCAGAAAAAACACCTTATAACCCTTTTGATCTTACCAAGGTTTGGCCTCATGCTGATTATCCATTAATTGAAGTAGGAGAATTTGAACTCAATAGAAACCCAGACAACTATTTTCAGTATGTGGAAAATGCCGCATATTCACCATCTAATATAGTACCAGGAATAGGTTTCTCTCCTGATAAAGTATTGCAAGCCAGAATTTTTTCTTATGCAGATGCGCATAGATATAGACTAGGTACACATTATGAAGCTTTGCCAGCAAATGCATCATTGGCAGAAGTAAATCACTATCACAAGGATGGATCTATGCGATTTTTTGATAATAATAATGCCAATCCTGATGCGTATTATGAGCCTAATACAAAAGGAGGGCCTGTAGAAGACCCAAGTGTAGCAGAACCACCTATGAAAATTAGTGGAGATGTACTTAGGTATGAAGAAAATGATACTTTCGGAGAGTATAAGCAACCAGGTGATCTTTTTAGGTTATTTAATGACGAACAAAAAGAGCGACTTTTTAATAATATTGCAGCAGCAATGGACGGTGTTTCTATGGAGATTATAGAAAAACAACTAGCTCATTTTGATAAAGCAGATCCAGCATATGGAAAAGGTGTTCGTAAAGCGTTAAACATCAATGCACAAAATACATATTAAATTAACAATTTAGTTTTATTGGTTAGAGCTTGATTGGGGATCTTTGAAATTCAAAAAAAAGAACCCCAATCTGCTTGTATCATTTTGACTTTGTAATCGTGCGTATAGAAATTAGATTTATTTGTACTGTTTCAAGGTTAATGGTAGTATCTATTCATTTTTTTAATAAACATATATGGAAGACATTTTTAATGCTATTCGATCAGAAGAATTGAATGAAGTAGAGGCGATTTTGAATATGAACCCCGAAATAGTAAACTCAAAAGATGCCAGAGGATCTACCCCGCTATTATTAGCATCATATTATGGGCTTGAAGATATAACACAATCAATACTGGAGCACTCTCCAGATATAGATGCACAAGATAGTTCAGGAAACACAGCACTTATGGGAGTATGTTTCAAAGGATATTACGATATAGTGAGGTTGTTGATTGTATCTGGGGCCAATGTAAATCAGAAGAATTATAATGGAGCGACTGCTTTAATTTTTGCAGCAACCTTTGGACAGAAAAAAATCATTAAATTACTAGTAGAAAATGGTGCAGATATATCTGTTAAGGATAATCATGGATATACCGCACAAATGCATGCCAAAAATCAAGGATTAGAAATCCAAGAACTTTTTTAAGAATATCTAGTGGATAGGAATCAAGATATAGAAAATATTAAATCAGTAAATATCAGGTCTATTGATATCAAAAGAAGATTATTAATGTCTTCTTCTACGGTACTAGTTTTTGAAACCTTTTTGAGAGAAAATATAAGAAATGAAGTATTAGTAGTTAATACTAATATAGGAATGGAAGTATATTACTTTTCTGAAAATGATTACAGTTTTTTTATCAAAGAAAGTATCTTGTTATATACACTTACTCAAATAAATCGTGATAAGTTAAAGTTTAGAAATAATCTTACTAGAGAAGAAGTATACCAAAGTTTTTGTGAAGCATTAATTACCTTTTCTCATTACCCTCAAATTTTCTTGGCTTACACAAAGAAATTTATTCATATTCAAAAACAGCACCGATCTAGCAGGTTTTTAATTCCAGCTCTCAATGGTTTTTTTGAGGAAGTTTTTAAGGAGCTAGATAAAACAGGTAAAATTCCTCATTATGAAAAAATAAAGAGAGTAAAAAACAAAAGACATAAGCCTAATAAAAGTGAAATAGCTATTAAAAAATTGATTTCTGAAGTTTTATTAAAAAAACATTCTAATTAAAAATAGCATAGCGAGAGTTTACATTATTACAAATCTTCATCCCTAATTCTCTAACTATATTTTTATATTTCTTCTTATTTATTGTTAAGTCAAAGATTATTTTAAATGTAATACTTCATGTTCGATATAGAATCTAGATACGATGTTTGGATTCTAAATTGATGGTTTGGCTATTTTACGAATTTGTTTAAAAACAGGTCGTATTAATATTCAGAATTCTTTTTTTTTGTAAAAAGAGTGAGTTTTTTTGTTGAAATTCTCATAAATCATAAATATACTTTAGAATTTGAAGAAGAAAATCATAAAATTGTGTGATTTGATCATTTTTAAAAGATGAAAATAGGGGAGAAAACCCCCTATAACCCATTAACATTTGTAGTATTAAACCTTCATATTCTACACTTAAAATGTTAAAATTTCTTAAAAAAAAGGTTGTTTGTCGTTGAAATACGCTGTGTTTCAGGTGTTACGTAAATATTTTACGTGTTTCCCGTATTCGGGTATTAAGTATCTGCCCCTACCTTTACATAGAATTAATTACTAGTTTATTATTTAGTTCAATATTGAAAGTAAATACGTCAAAATGTTCATAATCTTCTACAGCCCCCAAGAAGAATGTTTAACATGGTTTAAAAGAAAAGACCAAATTAATGTAAAGAAGTCTCTTTTTTTAAAATACCTAATACTTCAATACCCAAGAAGTATGACCCAAAATAATATGAGCGATGGCGAAAACTACTAAACCTACGTCCTATACCGTATCAAAATGTATAGATCTTATAAAAAAAATAGTTAATAAAACAATTAGTGCAAACTTTATCAATCGGTTATCCAGTAGAAAGGATAATAGTTATGTAGATAAATTTATTGTAACCTGTAAAATAGTATTGTTTATACTATCATTACCGTTGATTTTATCCTGTAGTACAGGAGATGAACTTAGTGCAGTCTCTGTAGAACCTATTTTTGTAGAAAATCCAGAAAGAGTTATAAAAGTCAAAATCATTTATGTTGAATCTTCAGAGTCTGGAAGTAAATCTTCTTATGATCTTAATGAAAAAGAATTTATGGATTACTTGAACGGATACTACTTTCACAGATTTGGAATTGGATTGGAGCTAGAAGGCTCAATGAATATGGTAAATGAAGATTTATATGACCTTAGAGATAATGAAGGATCAGAACCAAGAACCTTCTTTATGCAGTCCAAGAAGTCGTATGATCAAGATAAAATTAATATTTACATTATAAAACGATCTAATATAAGAGGTATTGCTGGGATCGGGAGAGACCAAAGAGTATTATTGACAGATGAAAACTTGTTTACATCCACAACACCACACGAAATAGGTCATGCATTAGGATTATTTCATATTCATGAAACAGAAAATATTATGAATTCTCAAGAAAGAGATTCTAGACATCATTTTAATGCACATCAAGAAGAAAAAATAAAGAAAAGAATTGATCAGATAAACTTATATGGTAAGATATCACATACTCATTAATAACGAGTGTAATAGAAATAAATTAACCTCAAAAACATAACAACTATTGCAAGAAAAATACTTAAAAGAATAGTTAGGTAAATCACATCAATATTTAGAATTAAAAAAAATATTGATATATAATACACAATAAAATTAACCCACAGATTAAATTAATTAAGGAGTTAACTTTTGATTAAATAATATAAGTACGATACGTACAAAATAGTAAATAAAACACAGTCTTGAAGTAATATTGCTTCAGGACTGTGTTTTTCTATTTTATTAGAAATACTAGAATTCTGCATTAAGAGGTGTTCTAGGATAAGGAATTACATCACGAATATTACTCATGCCAGTTACAAATAGCACTAGGCGTTCAAAACCAAGCCCAAAACCACTATGAGTACATGTTCCAAAACGACGAGTGTCTAGATACCACCATAGTTCTTCTTCTGGGATATTAAGGGCAGCCATTTTTTCTTTTAAAACATCCAAGCGTTCTTCACGCTGAGAACCACCAACAATTTCACCAATTCCTGGGAATAATATATCCATTGCTCTTACCGTTTTACCATCCTCATTAAGCCTCATATAGAATGATTTGATATCTGCTGGATAATCAAATAAAATTACAGGACATTTAAAGTGTTTTTCAACAAGAAATCTCTCATGTTCGCTTTGTAAATCTGCACCCCATTCATTAATTGGGAATTTAAATTTTTTCTTCTTGTTCGGTTTAGAGTTTTTAAGAATCTCGATTGCCTCAGTGTAACTAACACGCTTAAAATTGTTTTCAAGAACAAACTTTAGTTTATCACGTAATGACATTTCAGTACGTTCTATCTGAGGTTTTTGCTTATCCTCTTGTATCAAACGGTTTTCTAAAAATTCAAGATCATCTTGACAGTTCTCTAAGACAAATTGAATAACATATTTTATAAAATCCTCAGCAAGATCCATATTACCGTCAAGATCACAAAAAGCAACTTCAGGCTCGACCATCCAAAATTCTGAAAGATGGCGAGATGTATTAGAGTTTTCAGCTCTAAACGTTGGCCCAAAAGTATATATTTGTCCTAGTCCCATTGCGTAGGTTTCTCCTTCTAGCTGACCCGAAACAGTAAGATTTGTTTCTTCTCCAAAAAAGTCTTCTTTATAATCAACCGCACCATTTTTATCTTTTGGGATATTAGTAAGGTCAAGATTGGTAACCTTAAAAGCTTCTCCAGCACCCTCTGCATCACTCTTTGTAATTATTGGAGTATGCACATGGTAAAAATCGTTTTTCTGAAAATATTCATGGATTGCAAAAGATAATTTTGAACGCACTCGCATAATAGCTCCAAAAGTATTGGTGCGTACCCTAAGGTGTGCTTGTTCTCTTAGTTTCTCTAGAGTATGTCTTTTGGGAGATAATATCGTAAGCTTTAACTCCTCGGGATCTGCATCTCCTTCGATTTGAACATCAGATACCTGGATCTCTACACGTTGTCCTTTTCCTTGACTTTCTACAAGAATACCTGTTATTGCAATTGCAGCACCAATGGTTATCCTTTTCTGGATTGAAGTATCTATTGTATTATCTTCTAAAACACACTGGATATTATTAATAGTTGATCCATCATTAATCGCAATAAAACGATCATTTCTAAAAGAACGAACCCAACCTTTTACGATGACAGGCTGTAATAGTTTATCACTTTGTAGTACCTCTATTACTTTAGTATGTTTCATTATATATTCTATTTTCTAATATTATTTATGACCATATTTTGCGCTCTTCAATGTATAAAAGAAGTACAAAATAAAGAATGTACAAATTTTAAGGTAGCAAAGATAATTTTTTTAATCTGATTGAAAGCATAATCTTAAAAACTCAAAATAATATGCTGTAAAATAGTATTAGAACTAATTTTAAATGCAGTAAATTAAAGAAGAGAAGTTTTGTAAATCTGACGTCTTTTTAAACATCAATTCTACGTAAAAACCGTATTCGAGTACATTTTTGCCTTAAAATCTTACGTTATTTATGTTTTTTTTAAAAAATAAGAGAAATAATAAGTGTTTGGGTGATCATGTAAAATATTGTTTATCAGTGCGTTATGAATTTGTTGATAATTTTATTTACTTAAATAATGTTAAATTTCACGATATCTCAGAAAAAAGGGGATTTTTCCCCCCCACTAGGTATTTTAAAATATAGAAAGGGACAGTATCTTGCATATATGCAATTATGACGATTGTGTTTACGTTAAGTTTAGTTCGATAGATTTTGGGGTAATCTATCTTACAGAAGTCCTGCTAATTTATAGTGGGACTTTTTTTTGTGTTAAAAACAAATAAATTTATTTGTGCGTAGAGTAGTCAAAAATGGTATCTCAATGGCAAATAGGTAGATTACTTGAAATAGAGTTGTCTTTAAGTGTTTTTGTTTCTTACAAGCTTTCAGAGTTGAGTAGTTCTTCTTTTCTTTGCAGTACTGTATCAAATAATATTTTATCCTCATCTCCTCCAAGTCCTATAAATTTACTGCTCTTCCATAAGTAATAATCAGACATTTTTCCATTTTCATTTTTGAAAGTTACTTTTATATGCTTTGCGCGACTTATGATTGGAAACTTTACGAGATCAACGATAGAGATGTTTTCAAGTTTTACAATCCCATTCTTTTTTTCGAAAAGGTTTTTTAAAAATTACTTGATTATTACTTAAATCCAGATATCCTAGAAACGCATGAAAATAATACCAAATACAACTGATAATAAGTAATGAAATTAAAAGAATATGAGAATTATCAATAGTTTTAAAAACTTGTAAGCCAATTCTAAATGCTATATAAAGCAAACTGATACTTACAATTATTGAAAAATTAATTCCTAGTTTGGCTCATGATGAGTGTAGTTTAATTAAATCCTTTTCCATTCTTATTGTATATATTAAACCCGATGCCTTTTGGCTAAAAAAACGTGATTATTAAAAGGAAGTAAGTGGATACAATCCTTTTATATAGATAACATGTACACAATATAATAATAAGAATATTATCAATATATAAAAGTGATTATAAGATCACTCATTTGCAATATTCCCTTTCTTTTTGTTTTCTTCTAATTCTTCGTCGTTAGGAATGATTTTTAAGGTAGGTTCTTTTAATGTTTTTTTGTTTGCAATACTTCGTTCTAACGAAAGTAGCAAAGAAGGAAGCAATAAAAGATTGGCAAGCATAGCAAATAATAAAGTAGTAGATACTAGACCCCCTAATGCCTTAGTTCCTCCAAAACTAGATATCATAAATACAGAAAAACCAAAGAACAATACGGTTGAGGTATAAAACATACTTACTCCAGTTTCTCTTAGAGATGCAAGAACAGATTTCCTTATTCTCCAATGATTTGATTTTAATTCTTGTCTATATTTTGCTAAAAAATGTATAGTATCATCTACAGAAATACCAAAGGCAATACTAAATACTAATATAGTAGAGGGTTTTATAGGGACACCTAAATATCCCATTAGACCTGCAGTCATAAGTAAGGGTAATAAATTAGGAATGAGTGATATAACAATCATTTTCCAGGACCGAAACATCCAAGCCATAAAAAGGGCAATAAGAACAACAGCTAGTCCTAAAGAAAGAGATAAATTCCATACCAGATATTTAGTTCCTTTTTGAAAAATTAATGCTTTACCAGTAAAAGAAACATCATATCTGTCTTTTGGAAATATTTTTTGTAATTGTGGCTCAAGAGTCGCCTCAATACGTTCCATTTCTTCTGTCCCTACATCTTTCATAAAAGTTGTGATTCTGGCATATTGCCCAGTAGAATCAACATAACTTTTCATTACCCCAGCCTTGGATTCAAAACTTTTTGCATAAGGCAAAATAAAATTTCGTTCTTGACTTGTTGGTATTTGGTAATATTTTGGATTACCATTGTAAAAGGCTTGTTTAGAGTATTTAACCAAGTTGACAATAGAGATCGGTTTAGATAACTCAGGCATTTCCTCAAGTAATTCCTGAAGCTTCTCCATACGTTTTAACGTTGACAATTTCAGAACTCCCTGTTTTCTTTTAGTATCGATCAGTATCTCTAATGGCATAACACCATCAAATTCTTCTTCAAAAAATTCAATATCCTTATAGAACCCTGCACTTTTAGGCATGTCTTCTAGTAAGCTTCCAGAAACTTTTATGGTATATATACCTATGATGCTTACGATCAAAATGATCACAGAAGAAAAATAGATCGTTACCCGTCTGGTTTTTACCATATTCTCCATCCAGTCCATTAGTCGCTCAATCCAACCTTTTCCTAGATGTTTTAAATGCCTTTCTTTGGGTTGGGGCATGTAGCTATATATAATAGTAATTACTAGTAAACAAAGGATAAATAAAGCAATGATATTTAAAGAGGCAACAATACCAAATTCTTTAAGTAATTTACTCTCTGTCAATGCAAAAGTAGCAAAACCAGATGCGGTAGTTACATTGGTCATTAATGTAGCATTACCTACCTTGGTAATTACACGTTGAAGTGATTTTGCCTTATTACCATGTTTTTTTATCTCCTGTTGGTACTTGTTGATCAAGAAAATACAATTGGGTATACCAATAACAATAACAAGAGGAGGTATGATTGCAGTAAGTACAGTTATCTCATATTCTAAAAGACCTAGGATACCAAATGCCCACATTACACCAATAATCACAGCAGTCATAGATATAAAAGTTGCTCTCAATGATCTGAAAAAGAAAAAGAAAATCAAAGAGGTAACCAATAAAGCTGCAAGGATAAAAACTTCGATCTCATCCATAATGTTTTGAGAATTCAAAGTTCTGATATAAGGCATACCCGATACTTTCACATCCAGATCATACGCTTTTTCAAAAGCAATTACAGCAGGTTGTACGACGTTTTCAATAAACTTTTTTCTCTGTTTGGTGTTTACAATATCCTTTTTGAGATAAATGGCGCTCTGAATGGTTTGAGATTTTCTACTATATACAAGTCCTTCGTAAAAAGGTAGCTTGTTGAATAGTATTTCTTTGTATTCAGTAACCTGTTGTATTCAGTAACCTGTTTTTGATCGAAAGAAGAATCATTGATAAAAGGAACGAGTTCAAATCTCGAAGGGTTATCTTCCTTTTTTAGAGTTTTAAGGTCTGCAAGAGAAACTACAAGATCAATCTCTTCATATTTTTTGAATGAATTATTAAAATCATTCCAGGCTTTTAATTTTTTAGGAGTAAAAAGCGTGCTATCTTTTACAGCCATAACAATTAAGTTCCCCTCTTCGCCAAATTTTTTAAGAAACTCTTGATAGAGTAGATTTACTTCGTGATCATCGGGTAACATATTGGCTTCAGAGTGAGAAAACCTCATGTTTTTCCACTGAAAACCTAAAAAAACTGTAATCCCTATAATTGCTAGAAATATGATTGCTCTATTACGTAGAATAATCCCAGCTAGTGCATTCCAAAACCCGAAACTGAATAATTTTGCCATTCTTTATTTTCCTAGTGCAAATGTAAGGATTGGAAGAGGATTATTTATAAATTTCAGAAAAGAAAATGATTTATTATACAAAGACTATAGTTTTAAATAAAAAGTAAACTTACCAGAGATGTTATCTTCAAATTGAGGTAGGTGGTAAGCACCATATCTGTATGCAAAGCTTAGTCCGAAGCCAGCAAAAAGCTTGTTAATTTCGAAACCTGATTCTTGATAACCATGTTGCAGAGATGAGAAATTTACACCTTGATGGTTTGTGGGGTAATGAATGTCTCCTATTGCATACCTAGTAATAAAGACAAGTTCTGGTTTGAACCAACTAGTTATTTTTACAGGTTTTATCCTGTGTTTTATCTGTAATGTAGCCAGTTTACTACTAAAAAACTCACCAAAATACATTGTTTCAAAGGTTCTTCTTCCTGCCACAGAAAACCGTTGTAAAATAGTTTCTTTTGTAGGAGCATTGGGGTATGCATGATACAAATGAGTAAGTGGGATGTCGCCATCAGCTATATCAGCTTCAAATAAGAAACTTGTTTTTGATTCGTTGATTCTGTTGATTACATATTCTGCTTTTAATCCTATTTTGTAATAAGAAAAATCACTGTCAAATACTCCTTTAAGCCCTTGTGTATATTGAGCTGTGATTTTGGGGTATCCGTCGTGAATTTCTTTATAGTGATTTGGAGTTTTTAAGAATTTACTGAATGGGCTCCATCGCAATGCGATTGTAGCTTCTGTCAATTTATATGAAGAATATTGTTTGTTATCTTTTGTGAATTCATATCTTCCTGTTTGATTGATATCACTTACCGAGAATTGTGTTTCAGAAATTAATCGAGGTAATAGTTGTTGTTGTAAGATGGTACTCCATGTTCTATGTTTATAATAGAAATCTATATTTACTAAGCGTGGCTCAAATAGAGAATATACTCTTCTATCTGTTAAATATAGAAAGCTACCTACTTCTTTGATATCATCAGTGTAATTTACATTTAACCAAGAGCTTGTATTCTTGTTTAGTAAAAAACCTCCACCAGCACCATATTTGGATTTTGAATCTTTAAAACCATAAACATAGTACCCTTCTAGTCGAAATCGTTTTGAAAATTTGGAATTAGTAAGTCCTCCTAATCCTACACGAAGCCCTTCATAATTGTTGTATTTTATAGGGTAAGTGAGGTCGAAATTAAAGAAGCTTATCGGGTAATATCCAATATTAAAACTTTGTATAACATTAATTTTTCGTTCTATGTTTTGTACTTTTACAATACTGTCTACTACCTGAAATGAGTTTAAATCCTTTTCGGTGATTGCGCTAGTTCTGTATTGATTCCAGAAACCTTCAGAACGATTACTGGCCTTTGGGTCGATTTTAATGCTAGGTTGATTCTGTTTTACATTTTGGTTGGTGTCTAGCTGGATGTCAAAAATATCTGTAGTAGAAATTAAAAAGTCATTAGCCCCAGAAAAATGTTTTTTATTATTTCCTATTCTTCCTACAGAAATTTGTCCACCAAATAAACTTACTTTTTGTCTCCCGTTACCAGGTCTGATAGTAATTTCTTGTTGTGTAGGGAACCAGTTTTTGATTTCATCAAAATACTTAAAATTGTGAGTAGCAGTAACATTGAGTTCTCCTCGTAATTCTATGATTGCTTTTTGAATGGCCAATGTTTCCATGTCGATATGTAGCACACCTTCTAGACTAGCAAAGTTTTTAGATTTTCTAGGTTGAAAAAGAATGACGTAGGCAGGTTTTATGGTTTTTGTAGTATCCAGAATTTTATAATAATAATTTCGATGACCTCTTTTTGATAAAGGACTTATGTATTGATTGTTAAAAACTGTGTAGTCTTCATCATACAGAGAGCTGGATTGTATTTTGATGCCTAGAATGTTATATACGGGTTTTTGAAAACCAGTCATTCTAGTGGCTAAAACGGTTTCTTTTTCACTATTATTTTTTTTGTATTGGTGAAGACTTACTTTTTCTGATAAAAAAGAATGCGCTTTATTGAATAAGTGTTCAATATCAACTTTGCTAGTGTCTATTATACTTAATAAAGCTTGATTGTCCTCAGTTATTTTTAATTTATTATAGGTTTTATAGCTATACCCTGATTGTAGTTTTTTTGGATTGTTTTTATTTTTTCTACGTATTGTTTTTGAAACGATTTCAATAGCGGTACTCTCAAGAGAATTTAATTTCACTAAAGCGAGGTTCTCTTCTTTGGGATTAAGTCTGATTTCAATTCTTTCAGAATTCTTTGTCGTGATAAGTATAGTTTTACTTTGATACCCAAGATAACTTACAGTAAGTTGAGTAGGGTGTATGTTGCATCGTATAGAGAATTCACCTTTGACAGAGCTTAGTGCATATGAGGAGTTGTCGGTTTTTATTGTAGCAAAGGGGAGTGCTTGACCAGAGTTTTTATCAACTACAATACCATTAATATTAATTTGAGAAATTAAAATAAAGGGAGTAAGAAATAATAAACAAAAAAATTTGTTCTGCATTATACCAAATAGGTTCAAAAAAACGAAGATACAAAAAAAGCGTTTCTAAAAAGAAAACGCTTCATAATTCATGTTAGTATGAAAAAGATTAAACTGTCATGATTTCTTTTTCTTTGGCACTAAGCATTTCATCAATCTTTTTGATATATGCATCTGTCAGATTTTGAATGTCTACTTCGGTATTTTTTCCTAAATCTTCAGACAATCCGTCTTTTTCCAGTTTTTTTATTTCATTGTTCGCGTTTTTTCTATCATTACGCACCCCAACTTTTGAGTCTTCAGCTTCAGATTTAGCTTGTTTTACTAAATCTCTACGGCGTTCTTCTGTAAGAGGAGGGACACTGATAATTACGCTTTCTCCATTGTTCATAGGATTAAAACCTAAATTAGCAACTAATATGCCTTTTTCAATTTCAGTAATTAATGATTTTTCAAATGGTTGAATGGTAATTGTTCTAGCATCTGGAGTGCTAATGTTACCTACTTGATTCAGAGGGGTAGAAGAGCCATAGTATTCAACCATTACGCCTCCGAGCATAGCAGGAGATGCCTTGCCAGCTCTAATGTTAAGTAGTTTTTTTTCTAAATGTGCAATAGCTGCTTGCATTGCTTCTTTAGTAGAATCGATAATAAAATCTATTTCTTCATTCATTTTTTTTATTCTTTTCTTTTGATTAACCAAAAAATAAGCCAATATCACTAAAGGTTTACTTGTGTGCCAATAGCTTCTCCTGCAACTACTTTTAATAAATTTCCTTCTTTGTTCATGTCAAAAACTATTATGGGTAATTTATTTTCTTGACTTAATGTAAATGCAGTTGTATCCATTACTTTCAATCCTTTTCGTAAGACATCATCAAACGATATAAAATCAAATTTTGTAGCATCAGCATTTTTTTCGGGATCAGAAGTATAAATTCCATCTACTCTGGTTCCTTTTAAAATTACATCAGCATTGATTTCAATTGCTCTTAAAACGGCAGCAGAATCTGTAGTGAAATATGGGTTTCCAGTTCCTCCACCAAAAATTACAACTCTTCCTTTTTCAAGATGGCGCATGGCTTTGCGACGTATAAATGGTTCTGCGACCTCATTTATTTTTATGGCAGATTGTAGTCTGGTTGGTACTTCAGTGTCTTCTAGGGCGCTTTGTAGGGCTAATCCGTTGATGACAGTTGCGAGCATGCCCATATGGTCAGCTTGAACTCTATCCATTCCTTTGCTAGCTCCTGCAACACCTCTAAAAATATTACCCCCTCCAATAACTACAGCAACTTGCACTCCTTTTTCGGTGATTTGTTTAATTTCATTAGCATATTCTGCTAGTCTATTAGGGTCAATTCCGTATTGGCGTTCCCCCATTAGGGCTTCGCCCGATAATTTTAGTAATATTCTTTTGTATTTCATTGTGAGATTTAACTGTGATGCAAATATAATGATATTCTTAATTTAGAAAATAGTTTGGATTATAAAGGTACGTTTTTATAATAGTGGTTCTGGAGTAAGATTTTTATGATTTAAAGAAAAAGGGTGGTTTTCCCCTGTAATAGGTATTGATTGGTGAGGGATTATGTTATAGGTTTGTAACAAAGGAAAAACAGTAAATGTGGGGTGAGAAAATATCTTTGAAATAATGTAAACACTTTAAATGTATTGATATTTTATCGTATTAATTCATGACTGACTAATTGGGGAATTAGTCTTTTGTTTTGGGGGTAAGCTCTTGGAGAGATTCAAAAGCTTGTAAGTGTTTATTTAATAGAGGGTATTTTCAAAATGAAGATGAAAAAAACCGCTTCTTTATAAAGAAGCGGTTTTTGTTTTTTTTTCAGAAAAACTGAAATACTTTTTTTGGATTATTGATTATCCTAAAGAAACTCTTTCAAAAGAAACTACAGATACATCACCAAGTGTTTTTACATAATCTGAAACACTTTTCTTTTCGTCTTTGATAAAATTTTGGTCAAGAAGACATTGCTCTTGATCCAAAGTTGTATTGTCAGAAATAAATCTTTCTAGTTTTCCAGGAAGAATTCTATCCCAAATTTGTTCTGGTTTCCCTTCAGCCTTAAGTTCAGCTTTAAGGTTTTCTTCTGCTTTTGCAATTACCTCGTCAGTCAATTGAGACCTTGAAATAAATTGAGGAATATTTTTTAATGTTTTTCCTAATCGGCCAAGTTCAACATTTTCTTTTTCGATAGCAGCGATTCTTGCTTGAGTCTCAGAAGTAACATATTCAGGGTCAAAATCTTTATAAGACAATGTAGTTGCTCCCATAGAAGCTACTTGCATAGAGATGTCTTTTGCAATTGTCTCTGCATTATCTATTTTTGTAGATAGACCTGTAAGAGCACCAATTTTATTGCCATGAATATAGGATCCAACAAAAGGAGCTTCTAGTACTTTAAAATCACCAATTTCGATTTTTTCACCAATAACACCAGTTTGTTCAGTAAGTTTTTCTTGAACAGTCATACCATTAAAATCTGCAGCTAAAAGCTCTTCTTTAGAAGAAGTGTTTAAAGCTACATCAGCTAATTCTCTCGCTAGAGAAACAAAAGAATCGTTTTTTCCTACGAAATCAGTTTCACAGTTTAGAGAAACGATTATACCTTTGTTTTTAGCGTCATTAACTTTTGCGATAACGGCACCTTCAGAAGACTCTCTATCGGCTCTTTTGTCAGCAATTTTTTGTCCTTTTTCTCTAAGGATTTTTATAGCCTTGTCAAAATCTCCTTCAGCTTCAACAAGAGCTTTTTTGCAGTCCATCATTCCGGCACCTGTAGCCTTACGTAACTTACTTACCTCGGCCGCTGTAATATTTGCCATATCTTTAAAAATATTTAATGTGTAAAATGTATTGTTTATGTAAAAAAAAGTCGTTTAGCAATACTGCAAAAGTAAAGAACTAAACGACTTATTAATTTATAATAAAGTTAAGTTTTGTTGTGTTAACAAAAGCGTAACTTCGAATTTAATAGATTGATATCTATTTGTTTATTCTTCTTCTTGTTTAGTAGTATCAGTCACTACAGGAGCTTCAGCTTTTACTGCTACAGGAACTTCTTTAGCTGGAACTTCTTTCGCAGGAGCTTCTTTTTTTGGAGTGTCTTTTGCCGCTTTTCTTTCACTTAATCCTTCTATAACAGCATCACTTACATAAGTCATTACTTTGTCGATAGATTTTGAAGCATCATCATTTGCAGGAATTACATACTGTACCTGACGTGGATCAGAGTTGGTATCTACCATTGCAAAAATAGGAATGTTTAATTTCTGAGCTTCTTTTACTGCGATGTGTTCGCGAGTAATATCTACAACAAAAAGGGCTCCTGGTAAGCGAGTCATATCAGAAATAGAACCTAAGTTCTTTTCTAATTTTGCTCTTAAACGATCTACTTGTAGACGTTCTTTTTTGGATAAAGTGTTGAAAGTACCATCTTTCTTCATTCTATCAATTGCAGCCATTTTCTTAACGGCTTTACGGATAGTAACAAAGTTAGTAAGCATTCCACCTGGCCATCTTTCTGTGATATAAGGTTGATTTGCTTTGCTTGCTTTTTCAGCTACAATTTCTTTAGCCTGTTTTTTGGTAGCAACAAAAAGTATTTTTCTTCCAGAGGCTGCTATTTTCTTTAAAGCTTCAGTAGCTTCGTCGATTTTTGCAGCAGTTTTGTATAGATTGATGATGTGAATCCCATTACGCTCCATATAAATATACGGTGCCATGTTTGGATCCCATCTTCTTGTTAGGTGGCCAAAGTGTACACCTGCATCAAGTAATTCTTTTACTTCGATATTGTTTGCCATTTTTGTAATAGTTTACGTTCTGTTGAATTAGCAATGTATAAGTGACTATGTGTATAATACAGCCTTGTACATTTAGATGCTAAACTAACCCTCTTATGTATGAGGTAACAACAAATACTGTTTTAATAAATTAACGTTTAGAGAACTGGAATTTCTTACGAGCTTTCTTCTGACCGAATTTCTTACGTTCTACCATTCTTGGGTCTCTGGTCAATAAACCTTCTGGTTTAAGGATTGTTCTGTTTTCTTCGTCTAGCTCGCATACAGCTCTAGAAATTGCTAAACGAACAGCTTCTGCCTGACCTGTGATTCCTCCTCCGTATACGTTTACATTTACATCGTATTTATCTTCATTACTAGTTAAAGTAAGAGGTTGATTTACTTTGTATTGTAAGGTAGCGGTAGAAAAATAATCAGCAAGATCTTTTTTATTAACCGTAATTTTACCAGAACCATCCTTAAGATATACTCTGGCTACAGCCGTTTTTCTACGACCAATTTTGTGAATAACTTCCATTACTTAAATTCTTTTAAGTTAACAGTTTTAGGTTGCTGAGCTTCTTGATTGTGTTCTGCTCCTGCATGTACCTTTAAATTACGGAATAAAACTGCTCCTAATTTGTTTTTAGGTAACATTCCTTTTACCGCTTTTTCGATTAAACGCTCTGGGTTTTTGTCATACAATTCCTGAGCAGTAAGACTTCTTTGCCCTCCTGGGTAGCCTGTGTGACGGATATACGATTTATCTGTCCACTTCTTTCCTGTTAAGTTGATTTTTTCGGCATTGGTAATGATAACATTATCACCGCAATCAACGTGTGGGGTAAAGCTTGGTTTGTGCTTACCTCTTAGTAGTATTGCAACTACAGAAGAAAGACGGCCTAAAGTCTGTCCTTCAGCATCTACGTGCAACCATTCTTTTGTAACGGTAGCTTTATTGGCAGATACTGTTTTGTAACTTAATGTGTCCACACTAATTTTTTTTACTAATTAAACATTCCTTTTCCTATATAAAATAGGGGTGCAAATGTACAATTATATATTTATATAGCAAACAGCTAGTTGATATTATTTTTCACTCATGATATATTGATTTTTAGATAGATTATAAAAATAGCGTACTATTGTTTGTTTTTATACGAGAGATATCTTTATAGTCATGTTAATTTTTTACTAAAAAAAAGAGAAAGTGTAACGAAGTAAAATAAATTCTATCATATTTAAAGATTCCAATCATTCAAACCTCTTAATAATTATGAAAAGCTATACCTGTATTTTGGTATTTTTTTTATTTCAGATTACTGTCATTGCACAGGACTCTATTAGTGTAGTCAAAAAAAGAATTTATAAAACAGAGCCACTTCTAGGTGAAAAAAAACCAATTGTAGATGGATTAATCACAGAATCTGAGTGGGATGTGGTTCCATGGGCAGAAAACTTTATTGAAAGCCAACCAGATGAGAATACTCCGCCAAGTCAACAAACCAAATTTAAGATATTATATGACCAAAAAAACTTGTATGTAGCGTATCGCTGTTATGATACAGCTCCTGAAAAAATAGAGAAAAGACTATCTAGACGAGATGGTTTTGCAGGAGATCGTATTACTCTTATTTTAGATACATATCATGATAAAAGAACAGCCTTTTCTTTTACGATTACTGCCGCAGGAGTCAAAGGGGATGAGTTTGTGACTCAAAATGGCGATAACTGGGATGAGAGCTGGAATCCTATTTGGTATGCAGCCAGTAAAATTGATAGTGAAGGCTGGACTGCAGAAATAAAAATACCATTGAGTCAAGTAAAATTTGGTAAAAGCAAAGAGCAGATATGGGGATTACAGGTAAGTAGGATGATTTTTCGCAAAGATGAACGATCTGTTTGGCAACGTGTTCCTAGAGATGCCCCTGGGTTTATTAGTGAATTTGGAGAATTACACGGATTGATTGATATAGAATCTCAAAAACAATTAGAGATTCAACCATTTGCTGTAACGCAACTGGATACATATCCAGAAGAAGAAAATAACCCTTTTAGAGATGGGACTGATTTTAAGTTGAATGGGGGGCTAGATGCAAAAATAGGAATTACCAATGACCTTACATTGGATTTGACTGTGAATCCTGATTTTGGGCAAGTAGAGGCTGATCCTGCAGCAATTGCACTAGATGGGTTTCAAGTGTTTTTTAGAGAACAACGTCCATTTTTTGTAGAGAATAAAAATATTTTTGATTATCGTTTTGCTAATGGGGTTGATAATCTTTTTTATTCACGCAGAATTGGTAGAGGACCTCAGGGAACAGTAGGGGAGAATCCGATTAGTAGCTCTGATCCTGTAAATGATGAATATATTGATTCTCCTGTTAATACAACTATTCTTGGAGCGGTAAAGTTTAGTGGGAAAACAAAAGATGGATGGTCAATAGGCTTGCTAGAGAGTGTTACAGCTAGAGAAGTCTCTAAGATAGAAGATGATGCTGGTAATAAAAGAGAGGCTGTTGTAGAACCATTGACCAACTATATTGTGGGTAGGGTGCAAAAGGATTTTAATAATCGTAATTCTTTTATCGGGGGTATATTTACTGCTACCAATAGAGATTTGGGCGATATACTAAATATAGATTATGAAGATTCTCAGACTGATGAAACCTCAGAGTTAACAGGTCTTAGAGAGAATAACCTTAATTTATTAAGGAAATCTGCTTATACAGGGGGTATAGATTTTAGGCATAATTGGAAAAAAAGAAAATATTTTATAGAAGGTAATTTGGTAACCAGTCATGTAAAAGGTTCTAAAGAAGCGATCAAAGATACACAAGAGTCGTTAACACATCTTTTTCAGCGAGTAGATGCAAGTCATGTTGAATTAGATTCTGATCGTACGTCACTTACGGGAACTGGAGGTAAGCTTGTTGGTGGGAAATCAGGTGGAGGAAACTGGAGATATGAAGCGGGAGTTTTTTGGCGTTCTCCTGAATTAGAATTGAATGATATTGGTTTTTTGCGACAAGCTGATGATATTAGGCAATTTGCAAATATTAGATATTTGTTTTTGAAACCGACAAAATTCTATAGAGAAGCAAATATTAGAGCAAATCAGTTTACAGCATTTGATTTTGAAGGAAATTATAATCGTATTGAATACTCTTTGGGAGGGGAGATTAATTATAAAAATAATTGGTGGACAGAAGTTAATTTTATACATAAACCTCGAATCTTTACAAATACTATTTTACGAGGAGGACCTCGCTGGAGATTCTCTCAAGAGAATATAGGAGTATTGTTTTTTGGGTCTGATCGAAGAAAGAAGTTCAATTTTGTTATGGGGCATGTGAATTCCTGGACACGACAGAATAATTTTTCCTTTAAGCGATATGTCTTGCGACTTAATTATCAGCCATTTAATTCATTAAGTGTGTCTCTGAATCCTGAGTTTGAGCAGAATCCTAATAAAACACAATATGTTACTAAAGAGGATTTTAATGGGGTGCCTAGATATATAACAGCTAATATTGATCAGCAAACACTAAGTGCTAGTTTACGTTTGAACTATAGTATTAATCCTAATTTAACAATTCAATATTATGGACAGCCCTTTATATCTAGAGGAAGGTATAAGGATTTTAATTACGTTAATAATCCAACTGCAGATGATCTTAATGATAGGATAACCTTATTTGACCAAAATCAGATTTCTTTTGCAGATGACACATACTCTGTAGATGAAGATAAAAATGGAGTGGTTGATTACATGTTTGATAATCCAGATTTTTCTTTCGTCCAGTTTCGTTCTAATCTAGTTGTGCGTTGGGAATACATTCCTGGGTCTGAAATATTCTTGGTGTGGTCGCAAGGAATTACTGGGGATGGAGATTCTTCTAATAACTTATTTAGAGGGTTAAATAATCAAATTCTGGACAAGCAGCCTGAGAATACGTTTTTGATCAAGGCAACTTATCGATTTGTATTGTAATTTCTTAAAAAGTTTATATCTAATAACTGATTTTAAACGTATTTTGCGACTGTAATAAGATGTCGTAATATGAAGTTTTTTTATATAGTATTTAGTGTAGTTTTTGTGGTGTCATGCACTACCTCAAAACCAAAAGAAAAGGTGGTGTTGATTGCTGAGCAATCTGATGAGGCTAGAGTAGATTCATTATCTTTCTTTTTAGATCATTATGAAAAGTTTTTTGCAACAAATTTTAATGTTTCTGAATGCCCTGGAGCGGCTATCGTAATTGTTAAAGATTCTACCGTAGTTTATAAAAAAGGTTTTGGGGTTAAAGAAATTCATACGCAGGATTCTGTTGATGTAAATACAGTTTTTAGGATAGCAAGTTTATCAAAAGGAGTTACTGCTGTTTTGTCAGGAAATTTGGTGGATAGGGGAGAGCTAAATTGGGATCAGAAGGTTAAAGAGTCTGTACATTCATTTAGTTTGAAAGATAAAGAGCAGGCAGAGCGTATTCGTGTAAGTCATTTATTATCGCATACTTCTGGTTTGTATAAATATACATTTACAAAACTTATTCAAAAAGGATTATCGGTAGATCGAATTATAGGCAGTTTTAAAGGAAAAGGAGTTGTTGCTAGAGAAGGAGTTGATTATGGGTATCAGAATGCAGTGTTTTCTATTGTTGAAAAAGTAATGGAGAATCAAACAACAATACCATTCAATACACTTCTTAAAGAAAGAATATTTGATCCTGCAGGAATGCAGAATGCTTCTAGTACTTATGGAGCAATAAGTGCTAATGATAATGTAGCATTGCCACATTCGTATCATCATTATTCAAAAAAATATAAGCTTAGTAAGCTTCATAAGAATTACTATAATGTAGCTGCAGCTGGAGGAATCAATGCATCTATTTCTGATATGGGAGAATATCTCAAAGTATTGCTAGGACATCGCGCTGATATTATTTCAGAAAAGAGCCTTGCCACTATTTTTAACCCTGTTATCTGTACAAGTACCAAAAGTACCTATGTTAATTTGTGGGATGGGGTTACCGATTCTTATTATGCTATGGGATGGCGTATTTTGGATTATAGAGGGCGTAGGGTAGTATACCATGGAGGGAATGTAAATCAGTATAAGACACAATTATTAATCGATCCAGAGAATGGTATTGGTATCTGTGTGTTATTTAATGCGCCAAACCCATTTAACGGGCCTGTGATCCCTACTTTTTTAAATTACTATGACTTTTATCTTGATACTTTAAAGAGTAAAAGCTAAAACCCTGTTGATAGCTATCAACAGGGTTTTTAGTGTATAAATGAATTTTTGTTAAGGTGATTATCGGATGTTGTTAATCCCTTCAAAAACAATGGTGTCTACCTTTCCAGTAATAGTAAGATCATTTCCTGTGTCGTTTGCAACTCCAGCTACGTCAAAAGAAAATGAAAAAGTAAGATTGTTAGTAGTTTCATCAAAATTGTAATCTGTGATACTAACATTAGTTATATTGGTATTCGTATCAGGAAAATTGTTAGAGATATTAAAATACTTATACAATTTACGGATAAATTTTTCGTATATTTAAAGAATGGGTAAGCATATATTATTAGAAGTAAAAGAATCCTCAAGTCATTTACGGAATTTAATCAGAAAAGAGACTAATCCTAAAAATGTATTACGACTACAATCTTTGTTACATATTAGAGAATCAAGCTTTTCTACACAATCAGCCTTGGCAGAACATTTAGGATATCACGTTCGTAGTATGGAACTTTGGCTCAAGTTATATAAAGAAGGAGGTTTATTCGCCATGCTTTTGAATTCAAAAGAAAAACAGCAGCGCAAGCGAATCATTACTCCAGCTGTACACGATGGATTATCAAAACGACTTAATAATCCAGAGCAAGGTTTCCATAGTTACGTACAAGCGG
>NZ_PGUB01000080.1:0-22770 GCF_002924285.1 Aquimarina sp. I32.4
GTCATAAGTAACTTTTAAACCAGCCTCTCCCTGATGGTCAAACTTCTTTCTCCAACTATAAAAAGTGCCAGTGCTAACTCCATACTTACGACAAGCTTCTACGATACCAATCTCTTCCGAAGTAGCTAGTATTTCTAACTTCTGGTCTAAAGTCCATTTCTTGTATTTCATATCTCAAATGTATTAGTTTGAAATTTAAAAGAACACTCCGAACTTATTGGGGGCTAAACTATATACAATCCTCTTAGGAGACCAGAGCTTATTAAATCAAAAGTTAAAATCCTAATCAGCAAAAACTGAAAAACCAATCTATTACCAAATAAAGTAGAGTTAAGTACAATCAATTCAAAACCACTTTCCTTTTGGTGGTTTTTTGTAGTATATTTCTACGCTTAAAACCTACTAATGTTGTAATCAATACCATTCCTATAAAAGTAACATATACAAAATCAGGAATTGGCACAGAATCACCTGCTGCATAACTATGTAGGCCAGACAAGTAGTAATTTACTCCAAAAGAAGTCATTATAATTGACCAAAAGGCAATTTCGTACGGTTTGTTGAAAGAGACATTGATAGCTCATAAATATTATTACTTTAGAGGGATTATCAGGTTCTAGTAAACAATTACTCAAAATATTTTGGTAACAATTTAAAGAAATATGACACTTATATTGAGAATTAAAAAATTACATTTGCACAAACAAATATCTATGAATAAGATCATTATTTTAACATTATCTATATTAATACTGGTCAGTTGTTCAAAAACAGACAACACTACTAAGGCAAAGGTAGGCACAAAAGAAAAAAACAATCTCAAAACTTTATCAAAAGAGAGAATTCAACGTATCTTAACTACACCAATTAACCTAAAACGTGAACAGTTGGATTCCGTTCCATCAATTAGTATTCCCACTAATTATGATACTCGTGTTTTTTTTTCGGATGAATCATATTTTGAATGGAAATTAGCTGATTTAGATATCTCAACAGAGAATAATAACCTCATCCAAATAGAGTTGAAAAGTTCGTTTTCTAATGAAAATATGATCAATGAAAATGTCTTACTCGTTACTAATGATACACCAGACCTGTTAACAATACCTAGGATAAAAGAATTCAACCTAGAAGAAACGGATAGCATTTATTATGAAGACAGTAACAGTATAATTTGGAAAGACTACAGGTCATCTCATATAATTTATTATCAATATAATAGAGAGATAAACACTTATACCATCTATCACGGAGAAACTTTAGGGTTTAGAGATTTAACTCCTCTCGAAACAGAAGAAATTACCTATTACATGCTACGAAATGCTCGTAATCTTCATAAAGCTCCTATTGAACAGGAAGGAATAATTTTTGATTCATGGAAGGATTATGTTAATAGAAAACCTCTTGTTGAAACTAATAAATTTATAAAGCTATTTCATTCTTTTCCTAAAGAGATGAAAGTTTTCATGGATATTGATGAATTTATTACCCCTAGAAGTGATGGGAATTACACCTATGTTTCCTTATATCGTTCTTCGATAGAAACTGATAAAAAAGCAATGAAACTCTTTGAAGCTATTGCACAAGAAGACAAAGAAATAATTACCGCTTTTGAATCTGGTAATACCGATATTTCACATCATGTAATATCTATTTATGCACAAAATACATATACGATTTTCAAAGAAAAAAACGTCTATAGTATCGAGGAAGAAAAAACTGCTTATGATGACAGTATTATAAAAAGTAAGCTTATTATATGTAGAATTACTGAAGGAGATAAAGTCTTTTATATACGAGCTAAAAATCCTGACAATCCAGATTTTTACATCAAAATGTTCAATTACTTTGCAGCACACAAAACACTAAAAGTAGAGTAATCGCATAAAGCATTAAAAACACTAAAAGTAGAGTAATCGCATAAAGCATTAAAAACAAGAACCTATGACAAGTAAAATAACAAAAAGAGTCATTTTGATACTCTTATCCATCCATCTTATTTCATGTAATGTAATCGGAGAGAAACTCGAGGAAGTTCCTCTACAAAAAGAAATGATCAATTCTAGCACAGCTATGGATCTAAAACAAGGAGATGTCATTACTATTTGGTCTAAAGCCGAGATGAAATACACAGAGGGCAAGGAATCAGATTTCGAAATTAAATACCATATCGAAAAAGATGGAAAAACTTTGGACTTTGGTAAATTTGAAATCCTTAATGACATATATTTAACACATACTATTTCTTCTTCCAAGAATAAGGATGAGAGTTATAACTCTAATAGTGATGAAGCCGATGAGGAAGGACGAGTATATTATTATACTTGGAGTTTTGAAAGGGAAAGCTATATATTCACTGCTCCTGATAATGGAAAATACACATTTGATTTTAAATTATATGAAATAAAAGATGATTTCCCTAGTGACAATATTGCTATTGTTTTAAGAAAAAAACAATAAAGTATATCGCCTCGGCTATGGTAAATGCAAGATTAAAAGCTACTAGTCTTTGATTAAGTACCTTGTCATTTTATTTTATCTTTTCATTTTAAAGTTAACCGAAGGATTACGACTACCAAAATATACAATAAAAACGATTTGTAAATCTAAAAGATTTGGAGGACTTGATTTAAGCTTCACACTTTGGGTTAAGCCCCAAAACCAGTATTAATAGCCCTGTTGTTCTCAGTTATTTATTCGCCTTTCAAATAGTATTTTTCGAATTCCAAAATCTGTGTCCCATTGTTTAATTTCTTTGAAACCAAGCTTTTTATATAATCCAGTAGCTGGTTTATTATTAACACCCGTTTCAACAATAAAAAGTTTAGAATCAAATCTATTGAAAATAAATTCTAATAACTTTCTCGCTATTCCACGTCTAAAAAATTTCGGAGTTACTACCAAGCTATTAATGTTTGTACATTTATTGGTAAATTCAACCTCAATGATTCCTGCTAATTCTCTGTTTTCAAGATATCCGAAGAACATATTATCACTTTTCAGATAACTTTCAAGAGGTCTTTTAAGTGGTGGAAAATCAGTTGCATCTAACAATTTAGCCTCAACAGTATACGATAATTGAAAAACAGAATGTATTTGATTTGATATTTCTACGTTATTGTTTTGTAGTTTTTCAATCATTAATTATTTTATTTGAGAGTTTCGTTTTAAGTAAGCACAATTAACTATTATGTTTCAGATTGAAACTCCTCAAAAAATTGCTCTCCTTCTTTCTTATCAGTATAAAAAGATTTATGCAACACATAATATAATGAGTAATATATAGCCACCAAAGACGGCAATGCAAAACACAGAATGCTAATTATTTTTTCTTTAAAAAGCTCAAAAAGATCTGAATACTCCCGATATTCATAAAATTCAATTCCAAGGGACAATACAGCAACAGTACTAGATATCAACATAATATTTTTCTTTGTAGCACTTAAAATCAATACCACAATAATCATAATTAGAATATTAATTACACTAACTATTTCATCTTTTTCTATAAAAGAATATAATGCATATAATGCAAATAGAATCGAGAATATAGTAAGGTGAATATTTGTATTCTTACCAAGTTTACTATAATATTGATGGATTGATTTTTTACTTTTTTGAGAACGTGTAAAGATCAAAAAGACAATACTATTCAAAACAGGAAACAATGACAAAGTACCGACAATTCCAAAATATTTTTTCAGAGAATACCCTCTATATTGTATCAAATTACCTAAAAAAACAGCACTAAGAATCAAGGTAACTATATTTGCAAAATGTTTAAATATATCAATATATTCAGGATCAGAAAATGAAAAATTAATAGAAACAAATTCTTTTCCTATACCCAGAAAAGTAATAAAAATAAGTGTGTAACTCACGATGCTTCCATACCAAAAAAAACGTTTTGTAACAACAGATTTTGGTATAGGGTTCATCAGTTGTTTTATACTTACCAGTTTATTAGACATGTACAAAAATCCTATGAATATACATAGTAATTTTATAACTCTGATGCATAAAATAAAGCCATAAAAGATGTCTTTTATATAGGGAGGATCAAAAGTTACAAACTGCAAATATTTAAAAATACCATTCAGATTACTTAAAATAAGAAGGATAGCTATCATAGAGAATACACTATACCTCATCATTGTTTTTATTGAATATGCTTGTTTCTCGCATTTCAAGTATCGCAATGCAAACCATAATACTGGTAGTATCAAAGTAATCCCATAAATAGCTTTATATATAAGATAACTGTTATCAAAATTTGTATGATAATCAATGTAGTAGTACAAAGGTACTTTTAAAATATAGAATGGAATAAATAACACCTGAATCAAAATCCCAGCGCTATATTTTTTATTTTTATAAAAATACCATCCAAAAATTAATGTACTGAACAACCAGTTTATAGTTTTCCATAATATGGTGTACTGTTCTGTATCTGGAGTATATTCACTGACATAATACCTGACTCCTCCCAAAATCAATAATAACAGTGCTAAAAATCCAAGATTTTTAACCGCTTTTTCTTGTGTCTCACTCAGGTAATTATGTATCATATAATATATTTATAGAAACAAATCTAAGGAAAGTATTTTATGAACTCATATTTAGTACTGATTTTAAAATAAAAAGATCCCTTAAAATCAGTACTGCATCAAAGAAAAACCACACTTATCTTATGATATAGTGTGGTTTATGATGTAAATATGCACTACATAAATACTTATTTCACATCCCTTGAGTCATACAAGTACTTTATTATAATGTTTCAAATCAATTCAAAACTACTCTGCCTTTAGTGGTCTTTTGTATTTTATTTCTACGTTTATAACCCACTAAGGTTGTAAGCAATACCATTCCTATAAAACTAACATATACAAAATCAGGAATCGGCACAGAATCACCTGCTGCGTAACTATGTAAGCCAGACAAGTAGTAATTTACTCCAAAAGAAGTCATTATAATTGACCAAAAGGCAAACATACTGGCTACATTTAATACAAAACTATTATTTAGTGCTGGGATAAAACGTAAGTGTAATACAATTGCGTAGACAATAATACTAATCAATGCCCAGGTCTCTTTGGGATCCCATGCCCAATAACGCCCCCAGCTCTCATTTGCCCATACTCCCCCTAAAAATGTTCCGATAGCCAATACAAAAAGACCAATAGTCATAGAAAGCTCGCTGATATAGGTAATCTCTTTTATTTTTATAGCTATCACTTCTTTTGTTTTTTCTGTTTTAAACAACATCAATAGTAGAGCCATTACTCCTAAAATTGCAGATAATGCCAAAGGTGCATAACTACTTACAATGGTTGCCACATGGATTTTTAACCAATACGACTTTAATACAGGCATCAAATTGGTGATTTCTGGATTTAACCAATCTAAATAACTTACAAATAATAATGCTCCTGTAAACAATGTTGCTAGTGGTAATACAAAATCAGATTTTCTAAAACTGATCAATCCACTGAGCAACAAACACCAAGCTACAAATACCAACATCTCATACCCGTTACTCCATGGAGCATGTTGAGCTACATACCACCGTAAAATGATATTGCCCGTAAAACATAAAAAAGAAATCAGTGTAATAATAATCAATCCATTCCAAAAAAGTTGAATCCATTTTTTTTGAGAAACCATTTTTAGTACAGCCATAAATAACAAAACCACTCCCAACACAAAATATAACTGAAACAACCAAAAATTCACATTTGTTTTATTGTACCACAGTTCTGCTTCTATACGTTCATTGTTGGGTATAATAGATGCCCCCAATACTTCTTGATACTTCTTTATATAGGTGAGTTTTTGATAGGCTTCGTTGTATTTTTTTGACTTTACATCATTAAAATAGTTAGGTAAAATATGTTTAGCAAAACGCCCGTCTTCCTCAGTAAAATCATTAAAATGATGTATATAACTATACCATGTATTATTTGAGTCATTTTTATTTGGAAAAACTTTTAAATAATTCCCAGTAAACAAGTTATACAAGATATTAAACCTTTCATCTATTTTTAAGATCTCTTTATCAAATTCAGTACGTTCTGCGGGATTCTTTTGATTTGCTTTTTCTACCGCCTCAGATAATATATAATTTCCCTGAGGGTCTAAAAAGCTTACAAATGCTATCAGTCCGTTTTTACCGATCGGTATATTATTCAATATATCCCCTGTTTTCTTAGTATCAGCTTTAATAATTGGGATTTGTTGCCATAATTGAGGAGCAGCGTGCATTCCTAAAAATACCTGATTTACATTTAGCTTTATCGTTTTTTGTCCAACAGGGTATGCAAAATATGACTTTCTTGAAATTTTACGAATACACTCTGAAGCCAAGGTATGTATAGGCTTGATTCGCCCATCAAGATCCTGAACCATAAGGCGCCCAAATAAATCAGCCTGCTTCTCTTCTATTTGTTGGGATAGCACTATTTTTTCGATTGATTGTTTATCTATACTATCTTCTATCGTTTGTGCTGATGAAGAATACAACCCAAAAAATAAGGTAAGTATTGTAGCTATGACCGCTTTATGCTTTGTTTTTTTTAATTTTCTATTTACTGTCTGAAAACGTGAGTTTTTACAAAAAAAAGTAAAAAACATACCTATTCCCATCAATAAATAACCTAAATAAGTAATCCAGGTGCCTGCACTATCATGATTCACAGATAATACTGTGCCTTTTTCGTCTGTATCATAACTAGCTTGAAAAAAACGATATCCTTTATAATCTAAAACATTATTCATAAAAATTCTATACGGTATTTCTTTTTTATCATCAAGTACTACTACCTCACTGGCATAAGCCGAAGGGCTAGAGGATCCAGGGTAGCGCTCTAATTGAAAATCATCTAATTGTATTGCAAAAGAGGTTTTTATCGCTCCTGCCCCATAAGAGAGGGTTACTTGTGTATTCTCATTAAAATCTACTTGATGTTTTATAGGTAAAAAACCTTCTCTATACAGTAAGTTTACCTCTTTAATTTCATCTCCAACAGCTACTTCTACGATCAAAGCATCATCAAGGCTTTTATCATTATCTGTTCTTTCTTTTATAGCACTTACCAGTTTAAATTTTCCTTTAGGATGATATGATGTAGGTACAAATGAGAAATCACCTGCTCGAAAAAGTGTACGTAAAGAAATGTTCTGTAAGCTATCTGCTTTTATTTTACCAGCTTGCTGATTTGCCATGATAAAAAAATCGAGTCCATGTGGTGCAGATATCTTAAATGTTCCTTTTTCTTCGCGAATATTTATAATCCCCTCTTTATCAGACTCAAAACCAACTTCATGCTGATGCTGACCTATTTTTTCTATCTCCCCTTTTTTGAGGTAAATAGTATTTCTACCATTCCCTGCACTTACCACCATCTTTAATAATGGGGTTCCATGAATACTATCTGTTATTACTTCAGGAGAAGCATCTGCCACATACTCTTTAAAAGAAATAGTTACGGGTTTATCTTTTAGCTTGGTTGATACTTCAAAATCATTATTCCCCAATGGAGAAAAACTTAATTTCTTTTGAACCGTTTCACTAGTCTTTCCGTTACTTACAGTAGCTATTAGCAAATTGGTATCAGAAATAATTACATTAGAAGACATTCCTTCTCTAATACGCATAATCCCTCCATATGAAGTGTATCTGGTAATTGCTGCACCTAATACTATAAATATAAATGCAATGTGAAAAAGCAGCACTGCCCATTTCTTTTTGGTTACTAACTTATACTTATAAATATTAGCTATAAAACTTATAGTGAGTCCTAGCATTACCATCTCAAACCACCAAGCATCATAAATACTTTTCCATGCTACTGCGGTTCCATAATCATTTTCTATAAAAGTTGCTACTGCCATGGCAATGGCAAAAACAAGTAGTAATAATAGTGCTAAAGAAGATGAAGAAAGAAATTTATATAGTTTTTGCATTTGTTGGTTTTTATATCCCGAATACTCATACCATATATACTATAAACTTCTTTTATAATAAGCTTATAGTATATATGATACGAAAAGATATTTCATAGTATACTTCGGGTTTGATAAAAAGAGGTTTCTTGAAGTTGATTGAACTCAAAAAGACCATCTTTTTATCTACTTATACATTTGGTTTATCATTACAAAGAGCTTGCAAACGATTGAATTATTACATTTTATTTACTACTGTATGTTTCTTCTCGTTTTTCGGCTGTTTCTAACCATTTTGGTAATAAATTCTTTTTGAATTCATTTTTCTCTTTGGTTAGCTTTTCTATATCCAAACCAATATATTCCTGTGCTTTTTCTTTGGTTGAGATATCAGGCATCTCTACAGGTTTATTATATCCTAAATCTGCCAATAGACGGGCTAATTTTACTCTTCCTTCTGTAGCTACATCCAAACCACTACTAATTACTCTACCAATCTCAACTGGGGCGTGAAATGAAGCTCCATGAGATGCTGCAGCATAATCCCAACGCCATTGTGCATGGCGAATATCTAATAAGATGGATTCCATTTGTTCTTCTGTTGCTCCCAAATCCCAACATTTTTTGGCTTCAATATGCATTCTTACGATGGCATCTTCTAGTTTTAATCTACTATCTGTAGATTTTTGTTGTCGTTCATATACATTTGCTCTTAACTTCTCGGCTTCTTCACGGTGGCAAACCTGACAAGAATTTGCTACATTATTCATAGGTGATTGTATATGGTGATCTGTAAATTTCTGTCCTCCCTCACTTTTGTATGGCATATGACAATCTGCACAAGAAACGCCTCGATCTGCATGTACCCCTGTTAAATAAGTTTCATATCCAGGGTGTTGTGCTTTTAGCATAGGAGCTTTACTCAACTTATGAGTCCAGTCTTTGAACTCTATTTCATCGTAATATTTCTCCATAGCATCTACAGACATTCCGTTTTTCCAAGGAAAGGTTAAATAAGGTATTCCTTCTTTACCAGGGATGTTTTTATTAAAATAATATTCTACATGGCATTGTGCACATACTAGCGACCTCATTTCTTGATGGGTTGCTTTATTGATATCTTTTCCCATCGATTCAAAAGCTTCTACCAATGCGGGACGTGTAATAGTCAATTTCATTGTTTTTGAATCGTGACAATCTGCACATCCAATCGGGTTGACAACTTCTTCTCCTTTATCAGCCCATTTTCCTTTATAGAATTCATCAATCCCTATTTCATTCATCAATCTGGGTACATCAGGGCTTTTACATGTCCAGCAAGTTGCTGGCATAGGACCATCTCCATTTCCTTTTGGGCCACCAGTACGCAAGGAATTGTGTATATCCTCTATAGCGTATTGATGTCCTCGCCCTTGACTGTAATCTTTAGAAAATCCATACCCTGCCCAAAGAATAACCAATCGTGTGTCTTCTTCTAGCATATCTCTCATTTTTGAGCCTCCTTGATAGGACTCAAAATCATTTTGTTCTGTTTGCAAAAATGATTGATATTCTTGTGGAAAATTTTTTCCCCATTCATCATTTCTAGGCTCATTTGCACTAATATCAACTTGGGGAACATATTTGTATTTCGCTTCATTTTTTCTATTTACAATACTAGAAGCGAGCAATCCTAATAAAAAAACTACGACTACCGTTACAATAAATAATACTTTGTTTTTCATTATGTTACTTTTTTGTTTGCTTTTCTTTAATTTGTTTATGTAACCATTCTGGGATTACCGTTTTTGTACTATCCGTTGGAATCGGTGATATATTATTTCGTATTGTCGAAATACCGTGAACAGTGCCGTGTGGTAATTCTTGATGACAGGACCAACATTTTCTATCGGTTCTACTTTCTGCGTGGTTTTCTAACCATCCATCATATTTGACTTGGGTTACTTGTTGTATGTGACATCGAACACAATTGTCCTGTACTACTTCTTGTGAGGCTTCTCTCATAAACATCACTTCTGGTTCTTCTCTTGCCGTAAAAACAGAAGCATGAAATAGTCCATCTTTTGCTTTAAAAAAATAGGTATTAAAAACATTATCATGGGGTACATGACAATCATTGCACGAGGCTTGTTCTCTATGTGAACTATGCATCCAGCTATTATACATGGGTGTCATTACATGGCAATTTACACATGCCAATGGGTCATCTGACATATAAGAAACTAGTGAAGCTTCTTTTGCCATAAAAAATCCTAAACCTGTAATTATCCCTATTGATACTACAGCGATTCTTCTCCATTTGGATTTTTTACTGGGTAATATTTCTTTTTTAAAATTCAAGTGCTACAATTTATTGTTACATTTTAGTCTACCATTACTTTTTCTAATGCAATTGCCTTAACGTGTAAAATATTGTTTTCTAAATGGATATGTTTATGTAAATCTTTCTCGAATTCTTCTAGTTTGGCATACAGTACCTTAAACGTAGTACAGGCTTCTTGAGGAGGTGTATAATTGTTTGTTACTCTAGAAATTTCTTTAAAAATAGCACCTGCTCCCTCATGTTCATGCTCCATCATTCGTATTGGATTATTTACAGTTCCAAAAGGGGGACTATTGTATAAAGAACCTTTCTCTGCTGCTACCAATTTCTTGATATAAGGAAACAACACTTGTTCTTCTTTCTGTAAATGTGATACCAGTTCATTTGCTACTTCATTAAATAGTTTATTTACTTCTATTACTTCTGTATAATGATGCCCATGCACTCTGGCAACTTTGTTTGCATACTCAGAAATTATAGCTACATTCTCCTTTACATAGGTATGGTGTACATTTATGATATGATCTATCAAAACATCCAGCTCCCATTTATCATATGCTACAACCTCATTATCAACTACATTTAGTTGTAAAAGTTCTTTTTCTAAAATGTTTTGGTCTACTTTATTTTCTATACATGCTTTTTCTATTGTTATTCCACCACCACAACAAAAATCAATTCCATATTTTGAGAATACTGCTGCGGTTCTATAATCTTCTGCAACTAATTGCCCTACTTTTTTATTCACCAATGTTTCCATAGTTCTATATATTATCTATTAGTTATACTCCAATGATTTGTACCATACTATGTGTATGATTTAAATTTTGGTTTAGCCCATTTCGTTACTGTTTTAGTTAATTATTATATGTTTTAATCGTTTTTTTATTTTTTAAATCGAAGTTTTCCTGTTTCTATTCGTATTGCGGTTTTAGCTAGAATTGTAAATATAAAGGCACCCATAGCCCAAATTCCCAGAGTCACTCCTATCTCAATACCTGTGGGGGTGTATTCTGCAATTTTCCCGTAAGGCCCAGGTATAAATCCAGGTACAATCAATCCGAACCCTTTTTCTATCCAAATGGCTACAAAAAGAATAAAACAACAGAAATACAGTACTTTTAGATTATTTCTTAGCTTCCCAAATGTGAGCAGTATTGTCGCCAATACATTAAGAGGTATTGCAGTCCATATCCAAGGTAATAATGCGTCTTTACCATGAAGTCCAAAGAATAGGTAATACGCACTCTCACTGTGATGAGTTGGTGCATAGAATTCTTTAAATAGTTCTGATACCAGCATGATTAAATTAATCTGTGCTGCTACTGTAACAATGGTTGCTATTTTCTTTATGGTTTTATCTTCTATTTTAAAAGCGGTGTATGCTCTAATCACTGCCAAAACTAAAATAATCAATGCGGGACCCGCAGCAAATGCAGATGCCAGAAACCTAGGGCCTAATAGTGCATTATTCCAGAATGGGCGTGCTTGTAATCCTTGATACAAAAAGGCAGTCACCAAATGAATTCCTACTGCCCAAAAAACCGATAAAATCGCTCCGGGGATATATACTTTTGGGTTAGGTACTTTACCTTGATATCTCATAAAAAGGATATAAAAAGGTATCGTTATATTGATAAATAAATATCCATTAAGTACGATTACATCCCATGTAAGCATGGAGTTTGGAAAATTAAACACTCCAACTACTGGTATCATATGCCACAATACAGAGGGGCCACCCATATCTGCTACTACAAATGCCAGACACATAAGTAATGCGGCTACGGCTAGTCCTTCTCCTATAAGCACTGCTTGTTTAAAATCAATATCTTTTAGTACATATGTTGGCATTACCAACATTACAGCGGCAGCTGCCACTCCCACCAGAAATGTAAAGTTAGAAATGTACAGTCCCCAGCTTACACGATCGGTCATACCTGTAACACTCAATCCATGTTCTATCTGTTGTGCATAACAATACATCCCTGCTAGCATTACAAAGGTCAAGAACCCCATCCATAAATGATATCGCTTGGATCCTTGCGTTGTAATATCCAAGCTATCTGTTATTAAACTTTTAAGAACTTTAAGTCGTCTCATCTTGTGTGTGTTTTTGGTCTACTATTTTCTATAGTATTAATCCATAAAGTACCAGAACTTTGGTTCTGTGCCTAAATCTTCTTTTAATCTAAATACCTTTTTATTTTCCAATACCCAACGTATGGTACTATTGGGATCGAGAAGATTTCCAAATATTCTGGCTCCAGTGGGGCATGCTTCTACGCAAGCAGGGTTTTGTCCTTTTCTTGAACGTTGTACGCAAAAAGTACACTTCTCCATCACTCCTTTTTTACGCATTCTATTCCCTAGATAATGTTGGTTTTTATTGATTTCATTTTCTGGCACTTCTGGTGCACTCCAATTAAACCTTCTCCCATCATAAGGACAAGCGGCCATACAGTATCTACATCCCACACACCAATCATAATCTACCACTACAAGTCCATCTTCTTCTCGCCAGGTTGCTTGTACAGGGCATACCTCTACACATGGTGGGTTATCACAGTGAAAACATTGAGTTCCCATATAGAAATGCCCTTCTGCAGGGACTTCATGATAGTAATTATCATCTGCTTCATTAAAATTGAATCCTTTTCCGTCTTTCATTTCATGAATACGGATGTATTGCATTTGAGAATTTCTATCTTGATTATTCTCTTCTACACAGGCATTCACACAATCCATATACCCTTGGCATTTAGAAATATTAAATGCATATCCAAAAAGTACGTCTTCTTGTGCATTCTCTGAGGTCATATTAATGGTTTTACCTGTACGCAATTGGTAAGATCTAACCAGTCTATCTACTGTTGCCTTTTTTTCTCCATCGGTCATCAATTTATAGTTTCCTTTAAACTGTTCGTCCCAATCAATTTGAGCTTTTTCTTTAGATTCCTCATCTGCTATTACACTACAAGAGGAGGAAACTGCTCCTGCTCCTATCAATAAACTTGCTGTTAATTTTTTGAAAGCAGTACGACGTCCCATTTGCACATCAAACACTTGATCAAAACCATCTTTGTGTTCACCATCAAGAATAGTGGTATTATCTTCTACTTTCTCTTTAGAATGATTGCTACATCCTCCTGAGGATGAATTACAACTACAAGAAGACTTCTTTTTGAGAGTACCTAGATTTAATGAATACCATTTATTATTATCGCTCATATCGTAGTTGTATTAGTGTCCTAATTGGTCTTTTCTTTCCTTTATCTTTTGTGTATTGAGTCTAGCTGGCCATTTTTTCTCAAAATGCGGCTGGTGAGGGTTGTGACAATTTACACAGGTCATTGATGCTCTGGGGGGTGCCCATCCTGCAACTTTTTTACCATGCGCTCCTCCTTTCCAATCATCAAATTGTGACGAATGACATTGGGCACAGAGCAGGTAACTCTTATTAAAATCTACCTTTTTACCAGTTATCGAGGTCAGATTATCCATATCGTTTCCATTATGACAAGTAGCACAATTCATTGCATTTGTATTTGCATGCGCTAATTTGATATCCCAATGTGCTTTTTTACTCTTATCATCTCCTCTTATTTCATTGAGTGGTTTAGAGTGACACTCTGTACATGAGTACGATTTAATTTTTCCTTTGCGTTCGGGTATCATAAATGTATGTTCCCCTTCTGTTATCTTTATTAAATCTGTTCCTTCTAATAGGTTATCTGATGAAATTAAAACTCCGTGATAACCTTTGCTTTTATGCTCTATTCTATCTGTAACACTGTGATATTCTCCTCCGTTATCTTTGCAGGACACACACACAGACAGTATAAAAAGTAGGAGTAGTCTATATATCTGATTCTTATTCATCATAATTGGTTTGTCTTGAGAAAACATTATGGTCTACTTGTTCTATAACTGATGGTAAGTGACATTGCCTACAATTAATCCTCTCTGGGTGCGTCACTCTTATTTCCTTGGGCGCACTAGGCCCTGCATGGCAAGAAATACAATTCTCTCTCATTTGTAATTGATGAGGAATCATAGGTGGGCTTCCGGGCATTGCATTATTGATCCCTTCTCCTACTTTAGGTGGTCGCACTTTCGCAAAAGCAAACTCTTTAAAAGTAGTATTGGTCTTTTTTGTTACATGACATTGGCGACAATTAACCATTTCTGGATGTGGTGTCACAGGTGCATAAGTATTAAACTTTTCTACAAACCCACCTTTTTGATGACATTGTATACAGGTGTTACCTCCTAGACTACGCTCTTTTTTCACAGGATGAGGAATGCTTGGTGGCGCACCAGGATAGGCTCTATTATCATAATAGTCTTTAAGCGTACGCTGGTGGTTTTCATCTACGGGCATATTTGCATAACCCAATCCAGCATCATCAAATCGTCTAAAAACCCCACTTTCAGAAGGAATATATTTCCCTGTGGGAGTTTCAATAATAGGCGTATATGCTTCTTCTAATCCTTGTTGATAACTGTAATTCCAAATAACGATAAACGCTATAAAGATGATTACAAAAAATGATATGATTCCAAGTCTTTTTCTCATAGCCTATACTTTTTGAACCTTAACGGCACATTTTTTATAATCTGGCTCTTTAGAAATCGGGCAGAAAGCATCTAGTGTTACGTCATTAATGAGCATATTTTCATCGAAGAAAGGCACGAATACTTGTCCTTTTGTTGGTAAACCTCTTTCATTGATGGATGCTGGTAGTACGCAAGAACCTCTTTTTGATGATACTTTTATGTTTTCTCCATTTCTAATCCCTAATTTTTTTGCATCATCTGGATGAAATTCTACGTATGCATTAGGCATAGCTTGATGCAATACAGGTATTCTACGTGTCATAGACCCAGTATGCCAGTGTTCTACCACTCGCCCTGTATTTAACCAGAAAGGATATTCTTTATCTGGTTTTTCAGGAGCTTCTTCAAAAGGGCGTTGCCATATCACGGCTTTTCCATCTGGTTTTCCATAAAAATGAAAAGCTTCGCCATTTGAACAAGCAGGGTCATATTTAGCATTAAATCGCCATTGTGTAGATTTTCCATTTACATAAGGCCAAATCGCTCCAGACTCTTTTTTGAGAACTTCTAGTGGTGCCATTCCGTGTTTTGCTCCTTCGTGAAATTGCTTGTACTCGTTGTATATTTCTTCTACGTGATTTTCTTTGCTGTAAGGAAATAAATCTCCATACCCCATTCGCTTTGCTACCTCAATAAACATCCAAGCATCTGCTGTTGCTTCTCCTGGAGCCTCTACCATTTTATTCCAGTGCTGAGTTCTACGTTCAGAGTTACCATATAGTCCACTCTTTTCAATATGCCAAGCCGCTGGAAGGATAACATCTGCAACATCTGAAGTAGGTGTTGGAAACACATCAGAAACAACCACGAAACATGATTTTTTTTCCATTGCTGGACGATATCGACTAGTTTTAGGTAATGAAACTAAAGGATTAGTAGCTTGTGTCCATATAAACTTAATATCTCCACGATCTACAGCTCTAAACATTTCTGTAGCGTGATAGGTCGGTTTTGAAGGAATCCGCTCAACAGGCACTTTCCAAATCTTAGCAGCCAGTTCTCTGTGTTTTTTATTCATCACAACTCCTTTAGGTAGTTTGTGTGTAAATGTGCCTACTTCTCTAGCAGTACCACAAGCAGAAGGTTGACCTGTTAATGAAAAAGGACCGTTTCCTGGTTGTGAAATTTTTCCGGTGAGTAAATGAATGTTGTAAACAAGATTATTCATCCACGTTCCACGTGTATGTTGGTTCATTCCCATACACCAGTAAGAGACTACTTTATTATTTGGATTTCCATAAATGGACGCTAAGTATTTAATGTCTTTTACTGATACTTTAGAATATTTAGAAACTTTTTCAGGGCTATAATCTTTTAGGAACTCCTTATACGCTTCAAAATCAATTTTCTCTGGCTTATCTTTAAATTTATACTTATCTTCTAGACCATACCCCATATTTGTTAGTCCCTTACTAAAGCTACAATGCTTTTCAATAAAGGATTTATTTACCCATCCATTTTTTATAATCTCATAACAAATGGCATTTGCCACTGCTAAATCTGTTTGTGGTTCAAACAAGATAGACCTATCAGACGCTGTGCTTGAACGTGTAGTTCTTGTAGCAAAATCAATAATCTTTGCACCACGTAAAGATTTTTGCTCTAACATTCTTGAGAATAATACAGGATGCATTTCTGCCATATTATTTCCCCAAGTAACAAAGTAATCTGCGTGGTCAATATCTTCATAACACCCCATAGGCTCATCTGCACCAAAAGAGGTTAAGAAACCAGTAACAGCACTTGCCATACAAAGGCGTGCATTACAATCGAGATTATTTGTACCTATGGCTCCTTTCATCAATTTAGAAGCAACGTAACCTTCAGGAATAGTTGATTGTCCAGAGGTATACATCGCTACAGAATCTTTTCCGTGACTTGCAATAGTCTCTTTCATTTTATTGGCGACAATATCTAAAGCTTCATCAAGAGGTGTTTGTACATAACGGCCATTTTTCTTTACTAATGCGTGAGTCAATCTATCTTTAGATTGTATACACATTATTTGGTGGTACCCTTTTACACACAGTAACCCTTTGTTTACCGAGCAGTTTGGGTCACCTTTTACAGCTACTGCTTTCCCGTTTTCTGTACCTACCAAAATACCGCAACCTACTCCACAAAAACGACAAGGTCCTTTTTTCCAATCGAGATTTACATTGTCTGGTATTCCTTTTTCTTGCTCATCGGCAAATAATATTCCCGGAAACATCGATGCTGCTGCTGTCATTGCAGATAACATGGCCATCTTTTTTATAAAACTTCTTCTGTTAGAAAGGGAGGTATACATACATTAATTTTTTATGGTGTGTTAAATCCAGAAACCATTGCCAAAAGTTTTAAACTTTCTATTGCTTCCAATTTTTCTTTAAGATTTTCTTCTTCTTTTCCAGTTTCTGTATCTGTTACAAGTACTATAAGATCTTTATTTTCTGCTGGTACTATTTGACACTGATCAATAACCGATAGTGCTTTAATAAGCTCTTTTTTTCTACCCCTATGTGGGTGTACCAGATAACTTTTTATAGGCATAACTAATGTCTGTTTTTTTATTATTTTTATCTAATTTCTCTGTATCAGAAAATATTTTTCAAGAGGTTTTTTTACATCCTTTTTTACAAGAATACTGTACTATCTATATCGAAAATTAAGACATTTTTATCCGAATTACATGACATTTATCATGCCTTTCATCAATACACATTAAAAACCTAGAAATCAACTACTTAAGCCGCTTATTTATACTATTTCTATATAATAAATCAGTCATAAAAAGAGTATAAAACAGTAGCATCAAAACAGGACTTTTATCATGTTTCTAATTTTGTATTTAATTTGAGATACTATCAATAAAAACGGCTAATTATACACTCAGATATCTGTGTTATCAAAATCAATAAAAACACTTTTATTGATTATTCAGTTTTCTTAAATTATTTCATATTCGCAATTGACTTTATAGGTAGTTTTATACAAAAAAGAAAGGCACGCACTAATTAAATGTGTCATACCTTTCCTAATCAACTAACTAAGTCATATTCTCATTGGTTACCTTTATTAAAATTGGTCTTGAAAAGGTTTGGATTGATGACTAATTGAACCCATCCCCAGTTATTTATATTATCATCAGGTCTTCCCTTAAGTATTCCCATACTTTCTGATGCAAACATGTGAGAATATCCTATGTTTAATTTTACATTTTTCATCAATTTCTGATTAAAAACAACATCAATTTCAGTACCCAAATATTTATCTTCATCCCCAAGTAGGTCAGCATTTGCCATAAAATAATGTCCTTTTAGTAGTAGATTAGATTTCTTGCCTGTGGTAAAAATCATTTTTGCATAGAAATCATTGAGCCCAACATTATTTGTGTGATTACCTACATAGAAATAATCCATAAATCCATTAAACTTATGGTTGGTTCCATATAATGGGAAAAATGATTTATTCTTATCATCTCCTGCTTGGTCTGTACCACTTAAAACTTCAACCCCTAAACCATATAAAACTTTTTCTGATTTATAGGTTCCTTCTAAAGAAAGTTGATAGGCACTTAAATCTGTTACTGCATCAGCTTTACCGAACTGGTAATATGCATTACCTGACAACTTAATCTTTTTGATAGGGAACGTAAAATAAGACCCTGCAGTTTGTCTATAAAAAACTCCATCTGGTTCATCATTATTAGTTCCTGTATATTTTTGAAATCCTGTGTTCAAAAACAAAAGGCTAGCAGAACTATTCTCCCACGATTTTTTTAGGTACCCATATTGCATGGATTTATAGGTAAAAAAGCCTTGAATAGAAAAATCATTTCCTTCATTTGATTGGTTTTCTTGGCTAAAAGCCCCCCCTATATCTGCCATCAAACCTTCTTTCTTATACTTGATAATTGCAGCATCATGAAAACGACCTTGCATCGCCCAGTCAAGTCCCCCAAATATACGCTGATCATCATAAGAGATCACTTGTCTACCTACTTTTACTGATAAATTCTCATTTACAAATAGTTGACCCCATGCTTGAAATAAAGAAAATGAATCATTACCATCGATCGGTAATATTTGCCTAGTATCTCCCCATGTACTCACATCTTGTAGACTGACAAATATTTTTAATTTCTCTGCCTGATATCCAATATTTAATCTGGAACGTTGTGCTACAAAAGCTGCTGGTTCTGCATTATCAGGAAAAAGGTTATTAAAGCCATGACGGTATTCAAAACGAGTTCTCAAATCTGCATCTACACTAAGTTGTGCCTGAGTTTGAGTTGAAAAAATGACTACAAATAGAAGTAAGATAGAAATGCTGTTTTTTAATCTCATTATAAAAATTATTTAATAATTGTTGATATACTTTTCAATACTAAGTTCCCAAAATGGTCGCTGTTAATCACAAGTTCAAAAATAAAAGACTAATCTATCTTAAATTATGATAATTGTCATATTTATCCCCTTTTCCTACCCTTAATTTTGTGACTGTCATTTATAATAACGTTTCCTTAAAAAAAAAGGAAATTATAATTTAAAATCCATTGACATGATTACATTTAATAGGTTGGTTTTCTTTATTACAACAATGATACTAATAGGTTGTGATGGAAAAGAAGAAAAAAAAGAGTCACAAATAACAATTGGAAAAAAGACAAAAACTGAAACACAAGTACAAAAACCAACCTCTAAAAAAGTTCCTGCTTCTCAACGAATTACTTTGGAGAATAAGGGCGTTGGAAAAATAAAATCGATCAAACTTGACCCAAAGATCAATCAAGAAATGGTAAAAAGAGGTGCTCTATTGTTTAAAAATAATTGCACTGCATGTCATAAAATAAATAGGAGGTTTATTGGTTCTTCTGTAAAAGGAATTATGAACAAAAGAAGCCCTGAATGGGTTATGAATATGATTCTAGATCCTCAATTAATGGTTAAACAGGATCAAACGGCTAAAGACCTATTGGCTGAATTCAATGGTGCTAGAATGGTTAATCAAGGGTTGACAGAGGATCAGGTGCGTGATATTCTAGAATATTTCAGAACGTTACATTAATCTTTTATTATACTAGAGATATTTTTTGTCGTCTTTTTAAGCCATATCAACTATCTTATTACAAATAGTCTTTTAAAAATCAATTAATTACAAAAATGCTATTTCATCTGATTAAAAGAAGGAAAACAGGTAGCGAAAAATATTTTAAAAAAAATCATCAGGATACTTGCAAAAATCCCAATGTGTTGTATATTTGCGGCGCTGAAAACGTCAAGTATCAGCAAAAAATATAAAAGAGAAATTAGTTGATTTTAGCTTTTATTATCTCTTACAAATGGCATATTGGTCGCGTAGCTCAGTTGGATAGAGCATCTGCCTTCTAAGCAGACGGTCACAGGTTCGAATCCTGTCGCGATCACAACACTCAAACCCTCTATAAATAGAGGGTTTTGTTGTTTTTAGGCTTTTTTGTTTGATTAAAAAAATATCTTTAAAAGTTCTTTTTACACCATTTTTTCCTTTTACTCCTTGTTTCTCTGTTTTCTCTTTTTTTAATAGATTGAGTGCGATTTTAAGTAAAACAGAATAGTTTTGAGTTGCATTTATTGCTCTTCTTCTTGATGCACCATCAGAGAATGCCAATGTAGTTTGTTTTCTATTGCCCAATGTGAGCGAATTTCCTTTTGAAATTCTGTAGCATTATTCTTCAAACTAGAAATGTAATAACGTGTGGCTTTTTCTGTGGGTCTATTGGAGTTTTTGAATTCCCTAATGCTATCTAATTTTATGATACATGCAAGGTTTTCCATTTCCTATCTAAGTTCACAAACTTAAAGTCAGAAATGACACTACGACTTCTTGTTTCTATTCTGCCATGACCTGATATCATATTGTTTTCACAAGCCTAGGTACTTACTATATGGATTAGAGATTTCATTCCGTTTGATTTTGCACCTCGAATTGTCTTGCCATCAAAAACAATGATTTGCCCTTTACTTTTACTACTCACAGTAGTTACCCACTGGCTAAAGTATTTTTCAAATTCAACACTATCAATTACAGAAAACAACCTGTTTATAGTATCCTAAGAAGGCATTCCATTGGGTAGTTTAAGAAATTCTTCTTTTGACTTGGCAAAGCCTACCATTTGTCTGCAAGTTTTTGCCCTAAAAATTACTGAAATCACCCCAGTCAATAAACTTGTGAAATTGGTTTATATGACTTCTAGGGTCTTCTATCTGACTAAAAATTGACTGTAGTGAACCTGTATCCTACAACATACATATTGCATTAATTACCAATACAATAGCTTCAAACCTAAAAAAATATTACTATTAAACTTAAAACTAGGTCTTTTCTACAAAAATATATTTTAAAATTTAACTTAAAAAGTATGAGTTTACCCTGTACAAAAATCCTTACGGATTTTTTATTCAGTTTCTATTTACTAAATTAGGTGCTTAATCAATGTAACAAACCATATACAAACATGTTATACCATTTACACTTTGAATTAAAGCCATAATTACTTAATGAAAAATCTTAAAAATATATGGATATTATTAATTTTAATTATTAATTTTTCTAATGCACAGAATGATATATCTTTTAATTTAAAAGGTAAGGTAAAAGAACTTCACACTGAGAACTTTTATAGTCATGAATCATTAGATTTCTCTCAAGAAACTTATAAATATTATTTTAATAAACAACAAAAACTTACTAATTATATTATAAATGGTATTTTGTTAACTGAGGTTAATTATAAATATAATAAAAAAGGAAAGTTAGTCTCGTTTGATTATGAAAAAACTTATGGTTGTGAAAGTAAAGAATATAGAAAATTTAAAAGAAATTATAACAAAAACACTAGTATAGAGGAAGAATTTATTTTTAATACAAATTCAGACGTAGGAATGCTATTAACAAAGACAATCTATAGTAAATATGAAGATGATTATCTAAAATATCAGAAAATAAAAGAGTTAGACAAAAAAGTTAAAGAAGTATTCTATACTTATGAAAATAATAAAGTTTCAAACATCAAAGAAACTATAGGCAAAAATGTTATAAATCTTACTTTTAAATACAACCTTAAAGCAATAGAAAGAATTAAGTATTTTAATAATAAATTGGAATATAAAGAAATAGAAAAACTCAATGAATATGACCTTCCTAAATACAAACTATATAATTCTGATGATTTTAAAAGAGAAATAACTTACAAATATGAATATGATAACAATGATAATTATGTAAAACAAACGGCTTTTGAGAATGGAGAAATAATTAGTATTGAAAAAAGAAAAATAACTTATTATTCGAATGATAAATAAGAAAAAGCTATATTCTATAATACGACTTAACTAGTTATCTTTGTTTTAAAACAAGTGCAAATGGTACCAGAATCTTTCACAGAATTTTTCAAAAGCCTAGATGAATTGGGTCGTGAGACCGTAATTAGGGAGCTATTATCTATGGTCGATCCTTCAGAGCCTGACTTGTATACTGTTCATTCCGAGGTGCAACAAATCCAGTCACTACATTGCCCTAATTGTCAAGACATCGATATCCGTGCAAATGGCAAGGCTAATGGTGTGCAACGTTATTTTTGTAAATCGTGCAAGAAGTATTTTAGGGAAACTACAGGTAAAGTTACTTTTGGTTTAAAAAAGGGGAACTTGCTTAGTGTTTATTTGTACCATATGCTATTAGGCAATTCGATAAAGAAATGTGCTGAACAGACAGGTATCTGTCTCCAAACTTCATTTGACTGGCGGCATAAGATATTAAGTGCCTTTGAAGGGGCTGTTCCTAATGGTTTTGAAGGTATTGTAGAGAGTGATGATATTTTCTTTCTTGAATCTGGCAAAGGAAACAGGGAATTACCTAGA
>NZ_PGUB01000081.1:0-22754 GCF_002924285.1 Aquimarina sp. I32.4
TGAAACCATTTAATGGAGTGGCAACTAAATATCTACAGAATTATATGAACTGGTTTATGGTCTTGGAACGCATAAAAGAGAATAACCAACGTCTCAAATCCTTTGCCTACTATGCCCTTGCTGGACAAAATGCATGGCAAATTTGGAAAACAACAACTGAATCAGTCATATAGTAGAATATAGCCATTCTTTTTTACCTTCTTTTAGAACCTCAAAAGCTTCAGACGCTCCTTCTTCGATATCTAGCCCTACATCTTCTACTTTATTCACAACGGCATCTTCTATTTCTTTAAAAAGGTCAATATTTTTATGACCTTTCTTTTTAGCTTTTTCTAATTGTCTTTTTTTTTGGGTTTCTTGTTTAGAAGTTACCTTTTCTTTTTTTTCTTCATATTTATTTTTGATAGATGATAAATGGACATGCAATGAAGAACCAAGGTCTAATTTCATCGTATCAGATACATAATGTATCCCATTGACATATAATGAAATCCCTGGATTGACAAGTAAAAAGATGATAAGCAATTTTAGAGCTATTTTTTAAAAAATATTCCTATTAAAAAAAAGAATGGCAAGGCTTTAAAAAGCAATGATTTTCCCATGTTGGCAAGAATAGTTTGTACAGCAGTTACAATATTGGCAAAGGTGAGATAATTGATAGCTCTTGTAAGGATATCAGAAAGTTCTGTGGTGAACCCTCCTGCAAAGGGTATTCCTGCATTGCTAATACTTGCAGTGATGCTTTTTAACTCTATCGCAATCCCCAGACCTAGCATCAAGTTCCCATTTATAGTAGATAAAAAATCGATGGCAGGAGCGATTAAGACATTACTAATCCCGAGAATAGCAAATGCTAGTGCGGTTATGATAATCCAGATTTTATCTTTTTTGATAAGACTGGATAACGTTTGGTTAATCCCCATAATAAAGTTGGTTGGTATTTTGTGTACTAATAAAGGTAATGTTTTTTACAGATGAAACATATAGGTGTTTATACCTAATTATAAGAGATCTGTTTATGGTCTATTATTTAAAAAAAGCAGAGGTTGGTTTTTATGAAAAATGTATTTTTTTTAGATAAAAAATAAAAAAACAATAAAAAACATGTCTATGTTTATATTTTTTCGTTCTCTTTAAGTAGAATGCTTGATAATTATTGATATGTCGATATGAGAATTTACTTAGTTTATACTATACTGTTAAGTATAGTTTTATCATCTTGTACTTTTGCTAAAAAAGAGAAAAAATCGTCAGATCTTATTGATGATAAGATATCTATATTGATATCACAGATGTCTCTAGAAGAAAAAATAGGGCAGATGACGCAGATTACCATTAGTGCGTTAGAGAAAAACGGAAGCCCAGGAGAACTAGATAAGAATAAACTAAAAGAAGCAATTCAGAGATATAAGATAGGATCCATTCTAAATGTTCCTAATCCAGGGGCTCCAAAACCAGAAAGGTGGCATGAAATTTTGAAAGAAATTTTAGAAGAAACCAATAAGACGGATAAAAAAATACCAATAATATACGGAATAGATGCCATTCATGGAGCAAGTTATACCGATGGAGCAGTTTTGTTTCCGCAACAAATCGGTATGGCAGCAACCTGGAATCCCGAATTGGTAGAAAAATGCATGGCAATTGCAGCATATGAAACAAGAGCCTCCTCAATACCATGGGTTTTTTCTCCAGATCTTGATTTGCCAAGAAATCCCGTATGGTCACGGTTTTGGGAAACTTTTGGAGAAGATACATATCTGTCTTCTCAAATGGGAAAGGCAATGATAAATGGATTTCAAGGAAAAGATGTAGGAGCACCAGATAAGGTGGCAACATGTGTCAAACATTATATAGGGTATGGAAGCTCTACTACTGCAAAAGATAGAACTCCTTCTATAATACCAGAAAGAGTATTGAGACAATATGACCTACCCATATTTGAGAAAAGTATTCGTGCAGGAGCAAAGAGTATAATGATCAGTTCTGGAGAGATCAATGGAACCCCTGTACATGCCAGTAAAAAAATGATAACAGAGGTTTTGAAAGGAGAGCTAGGATTTAAAGGCTTTGTAGTGACTGATTGGAAAGATATCATCTATTTACATACAAGGCATAAAGTTGCCAAAACTATGCGAGAAGCAGTAAAAAAATCTGTCATGGCTGGTATTGATATGAGTATGGTTCCTAATGGATATTCATTTTTTAACGAGTTATTTTCTTTGGTGAGTGATAAAGAAGTACCAATGTCTAGAATTGATGATGCAGTACATAGGATTCTAAGAGTAAAATTTGAGCTGGGATTGTTTGATACACCAGTTACAGACCCCAAAGATTATCCTGATTTTGGATCTTCTACTTCTGTAAAAATGTCTTATAATGCATCAGCAGAATCAATTACTTTATTAAAAAACAGAAATAACACATTGCCTTTGTCTAAAGAGAAGAAAGTTTTGATTACTGGTCCTACCGCAAATAGTATGAATTTTCTTAATGGAGGGTGGTCATATACCTGGCAAGGAGAAAAAAGTGATGAATATGCAAAGGATAAACTCACCATTTTAGAAGCATTTCAACATAAAATAGGTAAGCAAAATGTAGAGTATGCTCTAGGGACTCAGATTTTTGAAGAGATAGATATTGCAAAAACTGTTAATTTGGCAAAAAAAGTAGATTATATTGTTTTATGTCTAGGAGAGCATAACTATACCGAGACTCCTGGGGATATAAATGATTTAAGAATTACAGAGCCACAAATTAAATTAGCTAAAGCACTGGCAGTACTAAACAAGCCTATTATACTAATACTTAATGAAGGTAGGCCAAGAATAATAAATGAATTCGAGAATGATATGAAAGCAATATTACAATGTTACCTACCAGGTAATGAAGGAGCTCGTGCATTGGTAGATATTGTATACGGAGATATTAATCCAAGTGGCAAACTACCATATAATTATCCGAGGTATGTAAATTCTTTGCAAAAATATAATCGAAAGTATACAGAAAGCCTTGATAATAAGGAGCAAAATAATGATGCATCGTATCAAAAAAGCTATGATCCACAATATGAATTTGGGCATGGACTGTCATACACCACTTTTAGATATTCAAACTTGAATATTGATAGAACAGAAATTGGAGAAGAAGGTATTATAAAAATAAAGGTAGATGTCAATAATATAGGAGAAAGAAAAGGAAAAGAAGTTGTACAGTTATATATAAGAGATATGTATGCTGATATAACACCAGAGGTAAAACTTTTGAAGAGATTTCAGAAAATAGAGCTACAACCAAAAGAAAGTCAAACGGTTTTATTTACGATTGGGATTGATGATCTGAAATATGTAGATGAAAATAATAAATGGATTGCAGAAGATGGAGAGTTTGAAATAACGATAGACACCATTTCTAAAAAAGTAGTGCTAAAAAAAGAGTTATAGTATTTTTTTCTATATTTATTAACCAACTTAATTCCAAGATGAACTATCAATATATTACTAATACACTCAATTCTTTTCAAGAATTCATAAATGCTTAAATTATATTAAATGCAACCCGTTAAAACTGTAGACTCTATATTATGGACAAAAGTTAAGTTGGGGGATTTAAATGCTTTTAATCAGCTATACGAGAAATATATAGATGCACTTTATGAATTTGGAATTCAACAGACCAATGATACAGACTATGTAAAGGACTGTATTCACGATCTCTTTTTAGATATTTATAAGTATCGTAAAAAACTCTCTGATGTAAATAATGTAAAGTATTATCTATTTAAATCTTTAAAAAGAAAAATTAATAAAAAATTTAAATCAAAATTAACTTTATTTTCTGCTGAAGAGAAAAAGAATGAAATTAAATCTACCTACAAATCAGCAGAAGAAACAATTATTCAATCTGAGAATTCTTCTGAGATTAAAAAAAAACTCTCTGTTGCACTAACATCACTTTCTAGTAAGCAACGAAAAGGAATATCCTTAAAATTTGACGAAAAAAAATCATACGAAGAGATTTCTGTAATTATGGGGATTTCTATAGAATCAGTACGGACCCTTATCTATAGAGCGGTAAAAAAATTGCGAAATGAAATAGAAGTGGAGTAGAAGTGACTTTTTTTTGTCTATGTTTTCAAAGTATTGTGCTTTTATAAAGTAGAAGGTATTGAATAAGATATTTTTATATCCTATCCACTTTATCCCAAGTACTACTAATTGTATGTCATGTCAAGTTGAAGAAAAACACGAAGTACTATAACTGATATTAAAAACTTCTCAAAATGTTAAACGAAGAAGAAAAAAAGAGTTTAAAAAATAGAATAGATAGCTCAATTATCAGCTATCGTAACAAAAGAAAAAAGCAACGATTAGGTTTTTATATAGGTATTGCAGCAACTGTAATTGCTTTTATTTCTATTACTTATACAAAAAACTATGAGCATACCTCAGAAATTAAAAATTATGTGACCAATACACCTGTTGATATTGATACAGAAGGAGATGTGAAATTGGTTTTAGATGATAATAGTGAGATAAAAATAAAAGAAAAAGCATCAAGTATTACATATTCCAGCTCAGGAGATAAAGTAAACATTAATAACTCTCAAAAAGTAAAGCAATCTTCTGGCAATACATTTAATACCATTGTTGTTCCTTATGGTAAGAGAACAAAAATTACTCTTTCAGAAGGAACAAAAGTATGGCTTAATTCTGGATCAAAACTTACATATCCTGTAGCTTTTAATGGAGATAAAAGAGAAGTTTACCTCATAGGCGAAGCGATTTTTGATGTAAGTCACAATAAGGAAAAACCATTTTATGTAGTAACCGATAATTATGATATAAAAGTATTAGGAACGGTATTTAATGTGTCTAGTTATGCAGATGATTCTTATGCTACTACAGCATTACAAAAAGGGAGTGTCGAGATAAAATATAATGGGAACTCCATTTTTGGCAAATCATCCCTTAAGATTACCCCAGGAACATTGGCAATATACAATAACAAAACAAAAAATATAAATAGCAGTAAAGTCGATGTATCTAAATATATGTCTTGGCGAGATGGTAAGTTTATTTTCAAAAAAGAAAAGATGGAAGTGATTCTCAAAAAACTCTCTCGATACTATAATGTTACTATTAATATACAAAATGAAGCACTAAAAAATCAGACGTTTTCTGGCCATTTAGATTTAAAAGATACTATAGGAATGGTGATGGAAGTTCTTAAGCAAACCACAGATCTTAAATATAAAGTAGAAAATAAAGAATTCATAATTAATTAAAAAAAAGACCAACTATATGAAACGATAAAAGACTAAAATCAATGTCACACAAAAAAGTCAGAAAATGCGGCAACATTTCCTGACCTAAATCAAACTATTGCGATATCGCAATCGCTTAATATATAAAAAAACAAAATTATGAATAAAAAAATTAACGATGTTTCTTTTTTGTTTCAAAAGAAGAAATTCAATTTTTTATTAACTCTTATGCGAATTTTTATTTTATTCCTGTGTTTTGGGCTTACAAATGTATATGCATACAATTCCTATTCGCAAACCAAATTGGATATTGATGTAAAAAACGGAACTCTCGAAGAGTTGTTTGATCAAATCCATTCACAAAGTGAATTTATCTTTTTCTATAAAGATGATGTGGTAAATACGCTCAAAAAAATAACCGTAAAACGTAAACAGTCTAATGTAATCCAGATATTAGATGAAGTATTTGCCAATACAAATCTTACTTATAAAATTATTGATCGGCAAATTGTAATCTCTCGGATAAAAAAAGAAAACGGTACGAAAACGTTTTCAGAATCACCTCTCCCCATGCAGGTGGCTGTAAAAGGAAAGGTGATAACATCTAATGGAGAATCGTTACCTGGCGCAAGTGTAGTAGTAAAAAACACTAGTAGAGGTACTCAAACCGATTTTGATGGAAACTATGAACTCGAAGTAGCAAAAGGAGAAACAATGGTGTTTTCATACGTTGGTTTTACTACGCAAGAAATACTGTTTTCAGGAAAAACTGTACTCAATATCACGCTGCTAGAAGATGCAAGTGAATTGAGTGAAGTAGTGGTAACAGGATATACCCGACAAAGTTCTAGAAATATTACAGGATCAGTTTCTATTGTAGAGTCAGAAGCAATAGCCGCTACTACACCTGCAAGTTTAGAACAAGCCTTACAAGGGCAGGCAGCAGGAGTTACAGTAGGAGTAGAAGGTGGCCCAGGAGGAAATGCCGCAGTACGGATCAGAGGATATGGTACTATCAATGGTAATGATCCATTGTATGTGATTGATGGGGTACAAACAGGACAGGGGTTGAATGACCTGAACCCTGATGATATAGCTTCAATTCAGATACTTAAAGATGCCGCCGCCGCATCAATTTATGGAATCGGAGCTGCAAATGGAGTTATTATAATTACCACCAAAAAAGGTAAAAACAATAATAAGGTTTCTTTTACCTACAATACCGTCACTGGTATAGATTTTATACCAAATTCAGTATTTCCAGAAATGGCAACACCACAACAATTGGCAGATGCTTATTGGCAATCATCTAGAAATGATGGAATAGCTTTAATACATCCTCAATATGGTTCGGGAGCAAATCCAGTATTGCCAGATTATATATTGCCACAAGGAGTATTAGGAACTATAGATAGAAGTACTTATAGTTATCCAGATAATAGAATTACAAGAGCAAATAAAAATGGTACAGATTGGTTTGATGAATTTTTTAATTCAGCCTTTGTTCAGCAACATAACATTGGAATAAAAGGCGGTAGCGACCAGTCAAAATTTTATTTAGGAATAGGATTATTGGATCAAGAAGGAGTTGGTAGAGCCACAAGTTTTGGCCGTTATAATTTAAGAGTAAATTCTGAATTTAATGTCACAGAAAAATTTAGAATAGGAGAAACATTAAATGTCTCTTACTCAGAAAAAATAGGACTAAGTGACCCTTTGAGCAATAACGTGAATCAAAATAATGAAAGCCAGATTGCAGCTTTATACAGACTACACCCAATTATTCCTGTATATGATATAGGAGGCAATTATGCAGGAACAGGAAGAACACCTGGAGTGGGGATAGGAAGTAATGCAATTGCTATGGCAGATAGAAATAAAGATAATGTTACAGAAACACTAAGAGTTTTAGGGTCGTTGTATGCAGAATTAAATATAACCGATGACTTATTACTAAGGTCAACTTTTACAGCAAACCTAAGTAATTCAAAATTTTCGTTTTTTCAGCCAATAGATTATGAGAATTCTGCAGTAAGAGCAGTAAATAGACTTAGAGAAACATCTACTGATATTATTAATACAAATTTGTATAATATTCTTCAATACACAAAAAGGATTAATGACGTACATAACATTGATACTTTTGTAGGAACCGAGTTTAAGAAAAACAGTACTGAAACTTTTTATGCACAAATATCTGATTTCTTATTTACCACTCCCAATGCTACTTATTTGAGTGCAGGTACAGGAACACCCTTGGTAGGAAGTAACCAACTAAAATCTGCAAGTTTTTCGGTTTTTGGAAAAGCAGATTATGTCTATGATGACAAATACCTTTTGAGTGCTACCATAAGAAGAGATGAATCTTCAAGATTTGAAGAAGGAAATAGAATAGGTGTTTTTCCTGCAGTAAGTGTGGGGTGGAGAGTATCTGGAGAAAACTTTTTGCAAGATTCTTCTGTGATAAACAATTTACTAATAAAATTTAGCTGGGGAGAATTAGGAAACGATAACATCCCTACCTCTAGAGGAATAACCGCTTATGGGCCAAGTCTTGATTTTAATAACTACAGTGGTCAAACAGGGTATTTCTTAACCAATATTGGAGACCCTAATTTATCATGGGAAACCACCACTACAACCAATTTGGGTATAACAGGATCATTTATACAAAATGCACTAGATGTGAGTTTGGATATATATGAATCTGTTACCAAGGATATGTTATTGCCAACTCCTGTAGACCCAACAGTATATGGCAATACAATTAATACAATTTATAGAAACTTGGGGCAAATGACCAATAGAGGGATTGACTTAAGTATTGGTTATAGTAATCCAAGAGACAAAAATTTTAAGTATTCTATAGGAGTCAATTTCTCTCATTATAAAAACAATGTTGATTTCTTGAATCAAGAAAATCCAGCACCAATTCCTAATCCAGTTTTAGGATCTCAAACAGGTTTTGAAACTACTAATACAGTGCAAGGATCCCCAATATCTTCTTTTGTAGGATTTAACTGGGAAGGGATCGATCAAAATACAGGTAGAGCAATTATTACTGGTGATGCTAGAAGTATTATAGGAAACCCTCATCCAGATTTTACCTACGGTATGAATTTTAATGCAGAATATAAGAATTTTGATGTTTCCTTACTCCTTCAGGGATCACAGGGTAATGATATATATAACCTCACAAAATTTTGGACTGATTTTTATAATTTTGAAGGAGGAAAAAGTCTACACTATATAGAAAACTCATGGTCCCCTACTAATAGAGAAGGAACCTTGCCAGCATTAACATTACGAGCAGATGAATCAGTAGGGTCGTCTTATTATATAGAAGATGGATCTTATCTAAGATTAAAAAATATTTCTTTTGGATATTCATTAAATAAACAAATTACATCACGATTAAAAGTAGATAAAATTAGAATCTTTATACAAGGTAAGAATTTATTAACCTTTACAGAGTATAGCGGTTTAGATCCAGAAATAAATCTTACTAATTATACCAACCAACAAGAAGCGAACCTAGAAATAGGTGTAGATAGAGGTGCATATCCAATCTCTAGATCTTTAAATTTAGGCTTAAACATTACATTCTAAAAGAAAAGAAACATGAAAGAAATATTGAATTATAAAAAAAGTAAAAAGGTATTGATTGCTCTATGTGTTTTGATATCTGGGAGTATCACTTTTTATTCTTGCAAAAAAGAGTTAGATATTCCTCTTCAAGGGCAGTTTAGTTCAGATGTAATTACATTTGATGCTGAATGGGTTAGTTCTCAAATTACGGCAGCTTATGGTGTATTAGATGGTAATCTTGATGGTGAAGATATGTGGCGTGCTGCAGCATCTAATTGGATTTATGGGGAAGTAGCTTCTGATAATGCATATAAAGGAAGTGAATTTGGAGATCAACCCATCATTAATAATATAGAACGATATACCGCAAGCCCTAATGAAAGCAGATACTATGGGTATAAATGGAATGCCGTTTTTGAAGGAGTTGCAAGAAGTAATGAAGCAATTAGAGGAATAAAGATTGGATTAGATGATAAAGATCTTACTGAGTCAGAAGCTATTCTGCTAGAAGCTGAAGCAAGATTTTTGAGAGCTCATTATCATTTTGAAGCCAAAAAGATATGGGATAATATTCCTTATATAGATGAGAATGTAATAACATCTCAATCTAATGAAGGTATTGACTCTTGGAGTGCTATAGAAGCTGATTTTGTATTTGCAGTAAATGAACTTTTAGAAACATCAAGGTTTGCTGGTGCAGCAAATAGTTGGATAGCCAAGGCATATCTTGCCAAAGCACATATGTATCAATTAGATTATGATGCTGCTAAGCCCATATTGGATGATATTATTAATTCTGGGCCTTATAGTTTAACCCCAAAGTATTCTGACAATTTTAATGCAGCAATGAATAACAATTCAGAATCTATTTTTGCAGTACAGAATACAGTAGGTGATGGGGCTTCTCAAGATAGAAATGGTAATTGGGGAGATGCCCTTAATTTTCCTAACGGGGCTCCAGTAGGCACCCCACCTACAGAAGGAGCTTGTTGTGGTTTTTTTCAACCCTCACAAAATTTGGTGAATGCCTATAAAACAGATGCCTCAGGCTTACCACTATTAGATACATTTAATACTGTAGATGTAACCAGTGACGATGGTGTTACCTCAGATACTCCATTTACACCATATACAGGAGAGTTAGACCCTCGATTAGATTGGAAAGTAGGTCGTAGAGGAATTGATTATAATGGATGGGGTATTATGCCAGGACAATCATGGATAAGAAATCAACCCAATGGAGGACCATATGTACAAAAAATTACTGTATTCAGAAAAAGTCAATTTGAAGACGGTAGTGTAGATGCAGGATTAGCATGGGCACCAGGAGTGAGTGCAATGAACACAAATATCATCAGGTTTGCAGAAATATTATTGTGGAGAGCTGAAATTATGGCTGTAAAAGGAGAAGGCGATTTAGGAGCATCTCTAGTAGACAGAATTAGATTACGAGCGTCGAATCCAGCAGATTTTGTTCAAGAATTAGATGCAGAAGGAGAACCCAATGGTACTCCTGCAGCCAATTATGTAATTAGTACTTATGGAAGTTTTTCTAGTCAGGATCAAGCAATAAAAGCAGTGGCTCATGAATATAGAATAGAAACAGCATTAGAAGGGCATCGATTTTTTGATCTAGTACGTAGAGGAAAAGCGGCACAGGTGATAAGTGCATATCTTACTGTTGAAATAGCAAAAAGATCACATCTCAATAGTGCTTCTTTTATACCTGGAAAGAGTGAGCGTTATCCGATACCACAAACCGTTATTTCGGTGAGTAACGGAAAAATTAAGCAAAATGAAGGATATTAATTAGGTTTATTTTGAATTTTCTAAGAACAGTATGTATTAACACATGCTGTTCTTTTACATATAATACAATAACAATATGCGATACAAATATTTGATGTTTTTTGTAAGCTCAATACTACTTATTGGATGTTCACAAAAGAAAGAACCAGAGAACAACCATCAAATATTTAATAATTTAAAATCGTCATTCACAAGAATTCAATTTAGTAATGATCTTATAGAAAATGATTCTTTAAATTATTTTACATACTCATATGTGTATATGGGAGGTGGGGTAGCTACTGGAGATATCAATAATGATGGACTAATAGATGTTTATTTTACAGGGAATCAAGTGTCAAATAAGTTATATATAAATAAGGGGAATCTTAAGTTCGAAGATATAACAGAAAAAGCAGGTGTTGGCGGAGATGCAAGATGGTATACTGGGGTGACCATGGTAGATATTAATGCAGATGGATTTTTGGATATATATTGCTCGGTAAGTGGCAAATTTGGTTCAAAAAAAAACCAGTTATTCATTAATAACGGTGATGACACATTCTCAGAGAAAGCTTCAGAATATGGTATCGATGATATAGGAAATAGCATACAAGGAACGTTCTTTGATTATGATAGAGATGGTGATCTAGATTTATATGTAGCAAACTACCCTCCTACAAAGTTTAATGCACCTAATTTCTATTATAAATTCAAGATGGCAAATGTTAAGGATGAAGAAACAGATCACTTATATAGAAATGATGGAAACTCATTTACAGATGTAACAGAAGGTGCAGGAGTAAAAAGTTTTGGACTCACATTGAGTGCAACCATTGGAGATATTAACAACGATAAGTGGCCAGATATATATGTATCCAATGATTTTAGTACTCCAGATTATATGTATATAAATAATCAGGATGGTACATTCAAGGAAGTAGTAAAAAAAGCAACTTCACATACTGCTTTTTTTGGTATGGGAGTTGATATAGCAGATTATAATAATGATGGGAATCTGGATATTTTTCAGGTAGATATGGATGCACATAGCAATCGTAGAAAGAAAGCAAATATGGCTAGTATGAACCCTGCTTTATTTTGGGGAACCGTCAATTCTGGATTTCATTACCAATATATGCACAACTGTTTACAAATTAATACAGGAATGCTACAAGATGGAGTTCCTTATTTTTCGAATGTTTCAGGTATTACAGGAACTAGATCAACAGACTGGAGCTGGGGTCCCCTTTTTGCAGATTTTGATAATGATGGGCGTAAAGATTTGTTTGTAACCAATGGTACCAGAAGAGAAATAAACAATAACGATTACTTTGAGCGTATGGGCAGACAAGGTAATAAAAATGATAGCCTCTTGCAGAAGAGTTTGATGATCCCCTCAGAAAAGATAGATAACTTTATGTTTCGCAATGTGGGGGATTATACTTTTGAGCAAGTGAATAAGCAGTGGGGTATAGAATACAAAGGATTTTCTAATGGGGTAGCCTATGCAGATTTGGATAACGATGGAGACTTAGAAGTTATTACCAATAATATTGATGACCAAGCATCTGTTTTTGAAAATAAAAGTTCAGAAAAAAATAATTACATAACCATTCAATTAGAGAGTACTACAAAAAATAGATTTGGAATAGGAAGTAGAGTATATCTGGAGATAGGGGATCAGACCCAAATGCAGGAGCTTACATTGTCAAGAGGTTTTCAATCATCTGTAGCCCCACAGCTACATTTTGGGGTAGGTAAATCACAAACCATAGAAAAGATAAAGATTATATGGCCAGATGGAAAATTACAATCGATAGAAAACCCTGCGATAAACCAAAAATTAATTGTCAAGTATAAAGATGCAATAGTTCAAACATCAACTACAAAAAATACATCAAAGATATTTACTACAGAAAAAGGAGGATACTTCCCCCTATACAAACATCAGGAAAATAAATACAACGACTTCTCAAAACAAGTATTACTACCTCATAAAATGTCAGAATTTGGGCCTGGATTAGCTGTGGGAGATATAAATAATGACGGATTAGAGGATTATTTTGTAGGAGGAGCATCAGGTTACGCAGGAAGTTTGTTTTTACAAAATAAAACAGGATTTATAAAACAAGATATAGAAATATTTAAGGAAGATAAATTAAGTGAAGATATTGGAGCCGTTATTTTTGATGCCGATAAAGATGGGGATAATGATTTATATGTAGTAAGTGGAGGGAATGAATTCTTACCAGAATCGATATCGTTACAAGACAGATTGTATATCAATACTGGTAATGGTCAATTTATCAAAGCCAAAAAAGAAGCATTACCACAAATGTTTACAAGTGGTTCTAGAGTATACCCTCTTGATTTTGATAAAGATGGCAAACAAGATTTATTGGTCTTAGGGCGACAAATACCAGGGAAATACCCATTGCCCGCGCGTAGTTATTTGTTGAAGAATAATAGTCAAGATGATGAGGTAAAGTTTGATGATGTTACTGATAGGTATGCAAAAGATTTTATCAATTTAGGGATGGCAACGAGTGCGGTAATCACTGATTATAATAATGATGATTGGCCAGATATTATTGTGGCAGGAGAATGGATGTCGATCAGGATTTTTAAGAATATTAAAACAGGATTTAAAGAAGTATCACAAGAGTTAGGGATCACCACCGATATGACAGGATGGTGGTGGAGTATCAAGCAAGGAGATTTTGATCATGATGGTGATATGGATTATATTCTAGGAAATAATGGGTTGAATTATAAATATAAAGCCACAGAAGAAGAAACTTTTGATATCTACGTTAATGATTTTGATAAAGATAATAAAGAAGATATCGTATTAGGGTATTACAATGAAGGGCAACAATTTCCTGTACGAGGAAGAGAATGCTCATCGGATCAAATACCAACGATTAAACATAAATTTAAAGATTATACTAGTTTTTCTACAGCCACACTAGTAGATGTATATACCAAAAAGTCATTAGAGACCGCATTGCATTATCAAGTAAAATCCTTTACAAGTATATATGTAGAAAATCAGCAAGATACATTCATTATTCATGAGTTACCTATAGAAGCACAGCTCTCATCTATAAATCAGGTGCTAGTCAACGATTTTGATAAAGATGGTCATCTGGATGCTGTACTTGCAGGAAATTTATATGGTTCAGAGGTAGAAACACCTCGCAATGATGCAGGGTATGGGTTATTTTTACGAGGTAATGGTAAAGGGGAATTTAGTGCCGCTTCTATTACAGAAAGTGGATTATTTATACCAGGAGATGTAAAGGACATGGTTATGATAAGAGCAAAAGGATTAAACTATGTACTTGCAGCCAAAAACAATGATTATTTACAGGTCATAAGATATGAGTAATCAACCAAGCAAATGCAATGCATGTTCATTCGCTATTCATAAAATTAACATTCTTTTTTTATATGTGATTAGGGCTTATTTATAAAACTTATTTGTTGTAGTGTTATATTCTGTTTATAAAAAGGTAAAACGTTAACGTTTGTTAGTCAGTGGTATAAGATGTGAACGCCGTATTGCTCATGATGTTTTACCAGAGTGTAGTGTTAAAATCATTATCTTGCTTATTCAATTCAGGGCTACACAATGGATAATATCTCAACAATTATTTTAGCAGGATCTCTCATTATTATTATGTTAGGAATGGGGTTGTCGTTGGTTGTTGGTGATTTTAAAAGAATATTTATTTATCCAAAAGCAATATTACTGGGGTTAACCAATCAAATATTGATTTTACCATTATTAGGTTTTTTACTAGCAACATTATTTCCTATCGAACCTGAAATCTCTATTGGAATTATGATTTTGGCTGCATGTCCTGGTGGGCCAACATCAAATTTGATATCTCATTTGGCAAAAGGCGATATAGCATTATCGGTATCCCTTACTGCATTGAGTAGCTTTATAACCATACTTACCATACCTTTTATTATAAACTTTGCACTGCTTCATTTTTTAGAAGAAGGAGAAATGATTGAATTAGATATTGCTAAGACCATTATTCAGATTTTGGTAATTACTGTAATTCCTGTTGGTATTGGTATGTTGATCAGGAGATATAATGAAGCATTTGCATTGCGAATGACCAAACCAGTAAGGAGAGCCTCTGGTATTGTGATTATATTAGTAATTGCAGGAATTACTATCAAAGAAAAAGACAATATCGTTTTTTATATTCAGCAAGCAGGAGCTGTAGCCTTGTGCCTAAATGTGATTACAATGGCGGTAGGATATTATTCGGCAAAGTTGTTTAAGATTAGAAATAAAAGTGCGGTATCGATTGCTATTGAATCAGGAATACAAAACGGAACGTTGGCTATCTCAATAGCTGTTGTATTATTGGGAAATACATCCTTTGCTGTAGCTCCTGCCGTATATAGTTTACTTATGTTTTTTACAGGTGGAATAGCTGTATATTTAGGTATGAAAAAAAGCAACCATCAAAAAGAAAATTAAGACTTGATGTTTACTATATTTAAATTAATGACAATTTAAAAAAATAATTTAAAAATGGATATTAAAAGCAAAATCAAGATTCTTATTATAATACCGCTTGCCATTTTATCTTCTTGTTCAAATGGATTAGAGGAAAAAATAACTAAAAATTGGAAGGTATACAAAATGGAGAAAGTTATAAACGGTTATAATCAAGTGAGTATTGATGTAAATTCTAAAATGTCATATAATTTTTTACCTAAAAATAAAATACAGATGATAACCCAAATGGGAAACAAGATGAAGGGTACATGGCTTATAGAAGATAGTATTATTAGTATATATGTTAAAGAAGAAAAAAAGCAACTTAATATAATAGAATTAACTGATGATAAATTGACACTAGTATCTGGAGAATTCAAGTTTTTTTTAGAAAAATAGCTGCTCATTTATAATGTTAAAGGTAAACAAAGGTATTTGCTAATAGTTGGTTATAATACATGTGTGTCTTTTTTGATCAAATGCAGTATACAAAAATGGTGTAAGTAGTTAAGGATATTAAAACAAAACCCAGATAAAAGCTGATTTTTGTCATAGTTATTCTAAAACAAGCAGAATGTTACTTTTTTGGTGACAGTATGAATCTAACCTTATAAAAATTACGATGTATTGTCTTTTATGATAAAAAACTCTTTTTTACGGATATATTCTTTCCAGTATAGAAATTCATGTGATTATTAAAAAAAAACATCAAAAAAAACTCTTTCTCATATCTAATTCTCATTTATAAAAAAGTAGTTGTTAGGTATTTATTTTGGCGGTAGTAAAAAGTAAAAAATCGCAAATTCTAGGAATGATAAAAGTCATATATCTCCCTTTTTCTTGTCAATATTTTTGAGAGATAACTTTAAAATCTTTCAAGATGAAAAAAGTAATAAATATTGTATTGGTAGTACTATTGGGGGTAACAAATTTTGTTTCTGCACAGGATGGAGAGAGCAACAAAAGTGATTTTAGTAAATGGCAATTTAGATTACGAGGTATAGTAGTATCGCCAGATGCGAGCGCTACCATAGATGCCATTGGTGGTGATGTAGATATCTCTACAGCAATTGTACCAGAGCTGGATATCACTTATTATTTTACAGAAAACTGGTCTGCAGAATTGATTCTTGCAACAACAAAGCATGATGTAGAAGCAGTAAGTACCGCTACGGGAGATATTGATTTAGGTGATGTTTGGTTATTGCCTCCTACTTTATTAGGGCAGTATCATTTTACAGGAGGAGATTTTGTGCCTTATCTTGGAGCTGGTGTAAACCTTACTCTTTTTTATGGAGCAGATGAAGGGTCTGTAGCAGATGATGTATCTTATGATACGGCAGTAGGATTTGCTTTTCAGGGAGGATTTGATTTTATGCTTAATGACAAATGGTTTATCAATGTAGATGTAAAAAAAGTGTTCTTAAGTACAGATGTCACCGTTAATGCTACTTCTGCGTTAGGAGCAACTGTAGGAGCAGATGTAGATATCAATCCGTGGATATTTGGAGCAGGAGTAGGGATCAAATTATAGAGAAAACATATGGTATATACAAAAAACCGTTTGGCAGAATGTCAAACGGTTTTTTTGTTCATAGAATATATTATTATCTGTTTAGCATTAATACCTCATTACAAACAATCTCTGTGATATATCGTTTTTGCCCTTCACTATCTTGGTAACTGCGAGAAGTAAGTTTGCCTTGTATAGCAACCTCATGCCCTTTACTCACATGTTTTTCTACAATATCGGCCACTTTACCCCATGCGATAATATTATGCCATTGGGTATCTGTAATTTTATCTCCTTGCTTATTATAATAATGATCATTGGTAGCAATAGAAAATTTTACTAGTTTTTTGCCAGAATCTAGATGTACGATTTCTGGTTCTTGTCCTAAGTTTCCAATCAACTGTACTTTGTTTTTTAGCGTGTTCATGATTTTAATTTTTTCGTGTTCAACAGTTAATACTTATTTATGATTGTATCAAACGTGTACATACTTTTTATATAGATGTATACGGTAATTTGATACCACAAACATATACAGGTATTATACTGGGATTCGGTTAAGAAATACTTGTTTTCGTTTGTAGTCGTTTACATTCGTTTGTAAACGTTTACAAATAGGTTCCTTTATGATCTATGTTTTTTATACTGTGTATTATTTTAGAATAGCTATCGGGAGCGGGAATTCCTTTTTAATGTTGGATATAGCTTTTGCTTAAAATCGGTAATTTCTTCTTTTAATTTTTTGTTAGCACTATTCAATAATTCATTTTGATGTTTCATGATGCTTAATAGGTCATGCATCGCATTGAGGTTTTCTAATTGAACGGAAACGATTTCTTCTAAATCAGCTTTGGTGTATCTTCTACTCATGATTAATATTTTAGATAGTATTCTTTAGATTTTCTAAACAAATCTATTTATTTTCTATCTAAATTCAAAATAAAACTTTAGAAATTCTATATTTTTCATATCAATAGTTAAATTTATCTCAACAAATTCGAAAGATTTATGACTGCCTTAGGACTGTATTTGACTAAAAAATCTATTAATAGAGCAATGGTGTCCAGACGCACAGGAATTAGTCAAGCAAGATTATCTCAATTAAGTTCAAATAACTCAACAAGGCTTAGGGCAAAAGAGTTGTATTTAATTGCGTTAGCAATTGATATTGACCCAGGAGAAATGTTCAAAGAAATTTTTAAAAATGTAAAATTAAAATAGCATCAAAACATTTTTAAAGTTTTAATTTTTGGTGGTATAACAACTTAATACCATTTGTGTAGTGAACACAAAAGAAGAGAAATGTTTTCGAGAGCTAGGTGCTAAAATCAAGCAATTAAGAGAAGAAAAAGAGATTGATCAAAAGTCATTTGCTTTTGATTGCGAGATAAGAAGAACTCAATTATATATGATCGAAAATGGTAAAACGAATCCTCGATTGCTTACTTTGATAAAATTAACGAATAGATTAGAAATTCCTATTGATAAGCTTTTGAAAATGTAATAGATAGTTTTTTACAGATTTAAAATTAAAGTTGCATTTTGATATTTTTTGTTTTTGAGTTGTATGTAAGTCTTCACATAAATAAACGGTTACTAATTTTTTAAGCTAACGGAAAATTTCAGGAATTGAATTGAAGTGAAAAATTTACCGTTAGTCAGAATTACACAAAATATTGTGGTAACATTTATAACTATTATGACATATATGTATAAACAAGAAAAATAAAAGAAATGAAAAAAACTATTTTTATAATAGGGTTGATAATCGGAATCGGTTTTGTGGGGAATGCTCAAGAGGGTATTCTTACAGGAAGTAATGGTAAAAACGATTTCACATATAATATTGGAAATATTAATATTGGTGGTCAAAAATACTATGATTATCGTTTATCAATATCCAAAGGAAATAAAAGCTCCAGGTTGGCTTTTATTAATTCAGGATTTTCAGAAAATGCTGTTTTAGAATATCATACTTCTAAGCAATTAAGGTTTCAGAAATGGATGGATGGAGTTTGGAATGGTACATTGATGAGTATTGATTATGTAAATGGTAACGTAGGAATAGGTACCACTGACCTAAAACAAAAACTATCAGTAAAAGATGAAAGACCTAGAATTGCTTTAGTAGATAATAATGGTGATGCTGGAGTGATAGAGTTCTATGAAGTCACTAATCAGATACGTTTTCAAAAATGGTTAAACTCAGGAGGCTCTTTTGATAAAACAATAATGGCACTAAGCGGAGATAGTGGCTTTGTGGGAATTGGGACTACAAAACCAGATATGAAGCTCACCGTAAAGGGCAATATTCATGCAGAGGAAGTAAAAATTGACTTAAGTATTCCTGCTCCAGATTATGTTTTTAAAGAAGATTATAATCTTAGAAGTATAAAAGAAGTAGAAAATTTTATCAAGAAAAATAGCCATCTCCCTGAGATTCCATCAGCAAAAGAGTTTGAACAAAATGGAGTGATGCAAGCTGAAATGGATATGAATCTTCTTAAAAAAATTGAGGAATTAACTCTTTATACAATTCAACAACAAAAAGAGATTGAAAGTCTAAAAAAGGAAAACGAAGAAGTGAAATTATTGAACACAAAACTTCTCGAATTGCAGTTAAGGTTAGAAAAATTAGAATCAAAAAAGTAGAACACTTATAACACAAAAAGTGTTGTTTTCATAAATGCTCAAAATTATATCTTTTAAGCTTAACTTACTGTCCAAACAAATGTAGTAACTCCAATGGCACGCGGATAGGCCAACGCTATATGACTTGTTGACTGATCCAGATTTGAGCAAAGGGTAACTTCACTACGTACCTCACGATACACTAGCTTACGACCTACTAAAATGGCTCGAAATGTTCTCCCATTTATAAAGACTTGCGCTCTATAGATGAATTATTTATCTTCGATAAATAAAAAACACCCATGCTGGGTACACACAACTTGTATCATGTATGTGCGCCCTTGCGGGACGTAAATGTGCAATATAAAAATGTTAACTAAAAGTCTATCTTTTGCCTTACTCAAATGTAAAAAATGAAAATATTATTTTCACTACTGATTGTTTCTGTATTAATTACTTCTTGTGTTTCTAAAGTTTGGAGACCTAAACTAATAGGAATAATAGTTGATGAACAAGGAAAGCCGATAGACAGTTGTATTGTTGGAGAAACATATACTGATAAAAATGGAAAATTTGAACTGTTAGAAAAAACAACTAAGGAATTTTTTAGTGTTTTTGGAGAGCCTCCAATTTTTATTTCAGAACAAATTAGAAAGAATGGTTATGAGCCAAAACAATTAATTGCTAGGAATCGTTATGGAGGAGTTTCAAAAGGAACCATTTGGGATATGGATACTGTTCGGTTAAGAAAAAAGATTACTGATTTTTCAAGAATAAAATTAAAGGATTATTGGCTTGTGAGTATGACTAAAAAGTTAGATACAGTTTTTATGACTAAAAAAGAACAAGAATATGATGAAGCAAAAATAGATTTTATTTCAAGAAATTGTCATACTTATTCAGCAGGATACTATTATGTAGGAATAAATAACCTTCCTGAAAATGTTTTTGAAAGACATATCGAGTTAGATTTAACGGATACTATTTTAAAAATTCAAAAAGTATTGATTTATGGCGATTCTATCACAAGTGAAAAGACAAAATACGATACCATTTACACACAAGGAACATGGAAACAAGAGTACAAAACATTATATTTTAAAACTGACTTACCTGAAATAAATGGAACTTATAAGGTCTTTAATTTTAATCATGATTCTATGGAGTTAGTTAAACAATAATTTCACCTTTTAAGGTTGAAAATATAAGTATGAATATTGCACTCCAAATAGTGTGTGTAAAAAAATAGATCTTTAGTTAGCATAGGGTAAAATCCTTTTAGATACTGTTATTTGATGATTTTTGAAACATCGTTTTTATGTTCCACTAGATGGAAGCAGAAAATTTCTTAGTTTTGGATAAATAAATTAAACATAATAGCACTTCGTAAGCTCCATTGATCAAACAGTTTGTCTTTGTTATCGTTGCCACACGATTGAATAAAAAGTGTTTAGATTGAGCTTGTTGCGATGTTGGTGATACTTAATTCAATGAAATGAAAAAACTAATAATCTACACCTTGATATTTGTGCCATTTTGCTTGTTCTCACAAGAAAATAATAATACAACGAAGCTTCTATTAGATAGCTTGAGCAAGAATCAAATTCAGTATTTGTATGATGGAGAGATCATGAAGTATTTAGAAATTTATTCTCAAAATTATACAGACTTAGGGGGTGGCCCTAATGGAGATGGTACTGTTGATTTTGTTGGTTGGAAGGAAAAGCTGAAAGAATTTGTATCATCAAAAGAATTCAAAAAAGTTAAAGGGAAACCTATTGATGAAATTTTTGATGTAGAGAATCAAGAAATTTTGAATTACTCTGAGATTATTCAAGAAAAAGGAGAAATAAATAGATTTTCTTTTGTGTTAAAAGAAGGCGATTATTTTGTTTTATTACGACCAAAAGATGGATCACCATTGAATGATGCTTGGTTTGGTATATTTCGATTTGAAAACGGTGATTGGAAAATTATAGCAGGTGATTAATAAACTGTTATCAATAACTGAGTATATGGCAAGCGTTATATGTGCCGTTAACTGATCTGTTACTTACCTGAAATAATGGAGAAAACGTTACTCATCAAGAACTATTATTTCTATCTTTATAGTCTGTTATACTAAATAAACATATTATCTGTGTCTTTCTCAAAAAGGCAAGCTATACAAATGAGTAGTTAATACATAGAAGTCTTTTGATTTCTACTGTACAGATGATTATAGCCAATTAATTTATCCAATTTTAATGCTAACAATTGATTATAAATCGATTGCTTTATGACTTTGCGATGTATTAGACATTGCATAAAGTGATGATAATACAATGATTAAGAATGAATAGTAAACAGTTAATAAGTAATAGTATAGAGGTGTTTTATAATAAAGCATCAGAAGAGACTAGGCTTGACAAAGGAATGGGAGTATTTGAATTTGAAAGAATTAAATCACTTATAGAAAAATATATCTCATCATCATCGGCTACAATACTTGATATTGGTGGTGGAACAGGAAAATATTCAGAATGGCTTGCAAAAAAAGGACACCAAGTTCATTTAGTAGAACCAGTTTCAAAACACATTAAAATAGCTAAAAACAGAGCCAATAAATTAAAAAATAAATTTTCTGTTTATCTCGGTGAATCTCGAAAATTAGAATTTCCGAATAACTTTGCAGATTTAATAATACTGCATGGGCCTCTTTATCATCTTCAAAAAAAGGAAGACAGAGATATAACCATTTGCGAAGCTAAACGAGTTCTAAAGAATAACGGAATTATTTTAGGTTTTGCCATTAATTATACCGCATCAACTTTGGTCGGTCTTTTAAATGGTCTAATTCATAAAAAAACATTTTTTGAAATGTGTAAAGAAGAATTAACCACAGGAATGCATAATCCACCAGATGATTTTCCTTGGCTTTTGGCTGAAGCATATTATCATAAACCAGCACAACTTAAAGATGAGTTTATAAATCAAGAGTTGATCTACCTTGCTACTTATGCGGTGGAAGGAATGGCTTGGTTAGATAAAAGTTATTTTGCCAATATGCTTAATGATAAAAAGAAAAAGACATTGTTAGAACTCACTCAAGTTACAGAAAACGATAGTTATCTATTGCCTTTTAGTCCACATATAATGATAGCAGTAAAAAAACAAACCAAATATGGAAAATAAAGAAAGATATTACAAAGCATTTATAGAAAATAAGGGACAATTAAATGAAATTGACCTTGGAGAAAAATTTGGTCTTGGCGAGAATGAAACAAGAGAAATAATTGTACAACTTCTAGCTGAACATAAAATAGAATATACAGAAAATAGAGCTTGCAATTATAGTCTTGTAAAAAGGAAGAAATGGCAATAGTTATTAATAAGAGCATAAATTAGTTTATCTTTTGTTTTAAAAATCCTTATTTTTAGGTTGTGAGAAGAAGAAATAA
>NZ_PGUB01000082.1:0-22046 GCF_002924285.1 Aquimarina sp. I32.4
TTGTAAAGAACATCTATGCGAATTTGCTAAACTTTACTATAAAGATGAAAAACAAAGATATAAGTGGATTGATACATTCTCAGAAATGATGCTCACCAAGGGGATTGACCCCATTATTGTAACACTTGAAAAATTACCAGAACAGCGCAAAACAACTGGAAAAAGAAACACATTGATCAACTATTATCGTAAAAATAAAGACAGAATGCAGTATCATAAATATATTGAAAAAGGGTTGATAATAGGATCGGGAGCCATAGAATCTGCTCACAAAGATGTGCTGCAACAGCGATTGAAGTTATCTGGGCAGCGATGGACTATGGAAGGTTTTCAACAAATGGCGCAACTAAGAGTAGTATATAAAAGCAAACAAGAACACAGGATCAAACAATTATGCCAAAATGCAGCATAATGGGAAATTTGTCGTACACCCATAAGCATATTATTTATATTCTGAAATAATATTTTTTATTAGTGTACGATTAAAAACCTGCTCAAAGAGTTCTTCTAGAACAATATGGTATTCATAATCGATTTTTAGTGCTTTTCTCAGATGTTCTTCTCCTTTATCATAGTCTAATCCTTCAAAATGTAAACCAGCAAGCCTAAAATGTACTTCTGCATTACTCGGGTAAAACTCAATCGCTTGATATAGACATTGTATTGCGGCACTTGATTCTCCTAGAAATCTAAGAATATCAGATCTGTTTAGCCAGGTTTCTAGCTCATAATTACCTAATTCAATAGATTTTCTGTAGCCTCTTTCTGCTTCTTCAAAAAAAGCAAGTCTGTTATTGATTTTTGCATACCGTTTCCAATATAATACATTCTCACTATCAATGTTTATGGCTTTATTGATATAATAGAGTGCTTTTTGGTAATTGCGTTTACGCATATAGAAATCAGTAATGGCGATCCATCCTTTGTCTAATAGGGGGTCTTCATGTACTGTTTTAGAATAATACTGGATTGCTAAGTCATCACTGCCTAATTTTTCATAAGATTTTCCTATTCTAAGTAAAGCAAAAGAAGTAGGATCGTCTAACTCCAGTGTTATTTTATAGTTTTCTATGGCTTCGGCATAGCGTTTTAGTTTTTCTAGTACTTTTCCTTTTTCTAGATAAGCACCTATAAAATATTCATCACTTATAATAGCAAAATCAAATGCAGTAAGTGCTTTTTTATAATCTTTGATATCAAAATATTGTTTCCCTGCCTGATGCCATGCAACTTCACAGTACGGATTTTTGTCTAAAAATATATTTAGATACTCTATAGCTTCTTCATGTTGTTCTAGAAAATCAAAGCAGTATATAATATTGTATAATGCAGAATAATCTTGATCATCGGTCTCAAGGCATTTCATGAAATTGATTTTGGCGTTTTCAAAATCATCCATAAAAAGGTATTCCATGCCTATAAGAGAATATACATCTGCCTCATCATTGGTGTATTCTAGTGCCATCATCAGTAATTCGATAGCTTTGATATGATTATTTTGTTTAGAAAGAATATTTGCTTTTTGAATATATATTTCTTCGTTTTCAGGTTCAATAGCATGTAGTTGTGCCAAGAGGTTATCAGCTTTATCTAGGCGGTTTTCAAAAACTAGTACTTCAACCTGTAGAAGTTTTAGATTGACAGATGAAGGGTGCTGAGAAAGCCCCAGAGAAATTGCTTTTTTAGCTTTAGCAATTTTTCCGTTTTCCAGATAATGATGAATAATGGACTCAAACTCATCAGAATCAAAAAACTTAACATCATTAGATCTCAGCATAGACTCATATCGAGTTATAGAGAAATTATTTTCTTCTTCGTGGTTAAATTTCATACACGTTGATTATAGATGCTGGATAAATCATACATAAAACAATAAAAGCACTTCTTTATTGTCTTAGGCAAGAATCGCATTCAGTTATTACAATACTTAATTTATTTTCGCATTATTGATTTCCTCAGTATTAAAATTACAAATGATATCGTATCGTGATACTTGTATATCTATATTGTTTTTAACAAACTAATTAACAAAATACGTACCATCATGGTTTATAATGATATAGTTTTTCTTTTGAAGAAAGCCGAATATCTATAATTGATATGTGAAAAGAAGTGTATTAAAGATACATTTTTTTAATTAAAGATCAATTTATTGGGGTGCATTTTCTGATAATTGAATCTCATTTAGGGCTTTAAGAATGATATTACAACCTTCTTTTATTTCTTCTTCAGATATGGTAAGTGGTGGTGTGATGCGTATAGCTGTGGGTTCAAACAGCAACCAGAATAAGAGTAACCCGTAGTCTTGGCATTTTAAAATAAGCTGATTGGTTATTTCTGGGCTAGGAGTGATAATGGCAAGCATGAGTCCTAATCCTCGTATTTCTTTTATTAGGGGGTGTACTAATAATGATCTAAAAAGTTTTTCTTTTTGCAAGGTGGCTGTCATTACGTCACTTTCTGTGATTTCCTGTAATGTTGCCAAAGCGGCAGAAGCAATAACGGGATTACCGCCAAAGGTGGTAATATGTCCTAGTTTTGGATGATCTTGCAGTTGATCCATCATGGCAGTAGATGCTGTAAATGCGCCTATAGGGAGGCCGCCTCCCATTCCTTTGCCCATTGCTACGATATCGGGTACCACATCATAATTTTCAAAACCAAACAATTTGCCAGTTCTGCCAAAACCTGGTTGTATCTCATCTAGAATTAGTAATGCTCCTACTTTTTGGCATTGTTGCTTTACTTTTTTTAAGTATCCTTTTTTGGGAGCTATAAAGCCAGCCCCTCCCTGTATGGTTTCTAGGATAACAGCAGCAGTTTTGGATGTTATCTGTTGCAGGTCTTCTTCTTGATTAAAGCGTATAAAACCAATACCAGGTAGTAGTGGTCTGAATGCATGTTTGCGCTCTTCATAGCCCATTACACTCATAGATCCCATGGTATTACCGTGATAGGCTAGTTTTGCAGCAATAATCTGGCTACGTCCTGTGACTTTTCTGGCCAGTTTAATGGATCCTTCTATGGCTTCGGTGCCTGAGTTAGTAAGGTATGTTTTTTCTAAAGGATCGGGCAGGTGCGCTGCTAATAACTTGGTGAGTGCTACAGGGGCTTGTTGTGCGTATTCACCATATACCATAACGTGCAGGTATTTGTCTAACTGATCTTTTATAGCACGTAGTACTCTGGGGTGTCTGTGCCCCAGGCTACAGGCAGATACTCCAGCAATAAAGTCTAAGTATTTTTTGTTATCTGTGGTATAGATATAGCTTCCCGTAGCGTGCGAAATTTCTAGTGCCAATGGGTGCGGAGTGGTCTGTGCCTGATATGTAAAAAAATCTTGTTTCAACGTGGTATATAGCCTGTTTGTTAGTTATATAATTTGATACTATCCTATAGAAGCTTATCTGTGATCGTATTATTTTATCTTGATGCTGTCTTTTACTTTTTCTTCTGGGTATTGCAATGTGGTCACTGTTACGCTGTCTCGTTGTTTTGCTGTACGCATAAGATCATGATCTACTTGAGCTGTCTTTTTTGGTGTTTTCTTTGTATCGGTAGAAAGTTCTTCTTTGTTTAGTTTTTGTATGGGTATAGAGTCTAGTTGCTCATTGGTTTCTTTGAGTTCTGCATCTTTGAGTTCTTGTTCTAGTAGTCTGGAGCCTTCCGTTTTGTTTTCTTCTAATCGTTTTACGGTTTCTTCATCAAAGAAATCGGCTTCGTCTTTTGGGAGTGGTATTCCTTTGATTTTGGTTAGTTTTGGCAGTGTTTCACCTCTAAATAAGTCTGCTTTGCTATTTATACGCTCTTCTCCTCGCCAATGAAAACCTGATAATTCACGAGCATTTTCTGGCAGATCGATCTCTCTATATAGAACTCCATCTACGTTTTGATAATAATATACATCTTCTATCTCGCGATCATTGAGTAGCAGTCGTATAGAGCTAGAAAGTACTTTGTTGATTCCGATAAGTTTTAGGTCTCCCTCACTTTCTCTTTGATAAAAGATGGTTTCTGTGTTTTTATCAATGTCTACTTGATAAATCTCGTTATCCTTGAATAGTCCAAAGAGCGATTGGCCTTTTACCTGATTGTAGCCTGCTTTTAGGGTGTCTTCTTGTGCCAGAAATGCATTTTGATAGACAACAAGAGAGTCTAGTTTATCTGTTTTGGTATCTGATATAATTTTTATGGTATCGCCAGTCATTTGGTTTCTCTGTGCCCAAATAATAGGGGAGCCGACCATCTTGGTATATCCTGTAACCTGATCTACATTGATAGAATCACTTTTACCACTCATATTACTTTTGTAGATTCTTACATCATAAAAACCATTCATAATCCTATGTTCGGGTTTACCAGTTACCATAAGGGTGTCACTATGAATATAGATAGAATCTTTTTCTTGCAATGTAGCCGCCAGCGCTCTTTTGGTAATAAATACAGAGTCTCTTTCTTTAAAAACCTCTGCATAATGCCCTGTAATCACTGAGTTATTTGCAGTGTCTAGTACTCTTATATTATTGGTTGCAGAGGCAAATTGATTGGCGCTATTATAGAAGATACTGTCGCCAAAAACGGTACGTTTATCATAATCGATTCTGGCATTTTTTATAGCATATCCTGTTTTGGATTTGGTATCATAAAATCCACGCTCACAGTAGAGGGTGCTTTCTTTTCCTTTTACGGTAGAGGGACCATATAGATAGGTGTGCCCGTTTTCTGAATAATAATCCAGTCGATCAGAATCTACGGTATTCTCGGGGTTTACAATTTTTACCTGAGTATTAAAGGAGTATTGTTTTCTATCCATAAAATAGCGTCCGATTTTACTGGTCAGCGTATTCGATGAATCTTTGACTGTTCCACCACTACGGTAATATGCTTGTTGCCTCACTCGGTCAAAAAATAAGGTGTCTGTGCGCAGGGTATTAGAGGGGGTTTCCATAAATACATCATCACGGGCATAGGCAAATTGTGTGTTACCATTATACTCTGCATATTTACTGGTCATAGTAATGGTGTCTCCCTGTTTCATTTTTACATTTCCCAGGGCTTTTACAAACTTATCTTCGCCATAGTGAATGGCTTGATCACACCAGATTTCTATTCCCTCATGCATCATATATACTTGCTTGTCTACTTTGGCAAGAATGGTGGCTCCAGGAAATCGATTTTGATCCTTGATCGTACGATCAGATTGTACTTTGATTTGTTTTGCTTCTTGCCCATAAGTGGCTAGAGTGCCTAAAACGAATACTAGTATATAGAAGAAATTATTTTTCAAAGGGTTTCAAATTTGTATGCAAATTAACGAAAATTGTACCTAATGATTGTTTAATACCAGTTACATTTTGAGTTTGCTATAATAAAACTTACCATGTATATGGTATCACTGCAAATCACTTACTAGAAAAACTGCTGTATTTTGAAATTGTTGCGCGATGGTTGGTTTATGTAGTAATGAGTATTTAGTATTGAGTAGTGAGAAACTTCAACATTCAGTATTCAGTATTGGGTATTCGATATTCGACACTCCTTGTTCGCTATTCAAAATTACTTTTACATTTAGAATTTTGCGGTTTTACATTCCTTCCTGTATATGGTTTTTTGCCTACGCTGGGAGGACAGCAGGTACTTTAGTTTTTGGTTCTAACTTCTATATTTAGTATTGAGTATTGAAAAACTTCAACATTACAGTGTTCAGTATTGGGTGTTCGCTATTCAAAATTATTTTTACATATAGAATTTTGCGGTTTTACATTCCTTCTTGTATATGGTTTTTTGCCTACGCTGGGAGGACAGCAGGTACTTTAGTTTTTGGTTCTGACTTCTATATTTAGTATTGAGTATTCGATGTTCTTTGGTTGATATTCAAACTCCTTTTTATATGTATAAGAATACCGAATAGCGTCACTTATTTGGTATTAAGTGTTCGGTATTCGGTATTCAGGATTATGGTATCATTTTATATTGATACCGTTTTGTAATTAGCTTTTTCTTTTTCTGCCCAATGCTTCTATCAGTTGGGGTTTGTCTTCTAGAGCAATATTGGCAATGGCATAAAATTCTTGCATCCAATCTTCCATCTTGGTAAAAGCGGCATCTTTTTGTTTGGTTGCGTCTTGTGATTCTCCGATTTCTAATAAATAAGCGGTGCGGGCGGTTTCTACTTTTGCTATCTGCTCTATTCCTGCAGTGATATCTTCTGTTGTGATTCTTAAACTTGCCAGTTGAGTAAGGGTTTCCTGATCTGTGGTGCTATAAAACTTACGAATCGTCTCGATCCAATTGTTGTAGGCTTTGGGTTTGCTACCTGTAAGGTGTAGTTTTTTTAAGGTTTCGAGGTCTTTGCGAAATACCACTTTGGCCTTTTTGCGGTGTTTTCTGTATTGTAATTCTAGGGTTTCTTTTTCTTTTTTAAAAACAGCAGAGGCTTCCAGCGTTTCATCATCCTCTTGTTTGTTATAGTCATAGGCCGTTCTGGTTTGATCCAAGAGTAGTTTGCCTTCTTCTATTTTGGCATCATCATAGTTTAGTTCTGCCATTTCTTCTGCGATCTCAGGATGGTCTTTTACATTTTGTAGAGCTACCCTGTATTGTTCTAAAATTGCTGCTTCTGATGCGGTGTACCTTGTCATAAACGTATTGTTTTATGGTTTTAGATAATATTCAAAAATCAACGATACTACAGTATATACATCTTATGATTGCCCCAAGCATTGCTTCATGTTGCCCAAGCGTTGCTTCACGATGCCCAAGCATTGCTTCACGATGCTCAAGCGTTGCTTCACGATGTCCAAGCATTGCTTCACGATGTCCAAGCATTGCTTCACGATGCTCAAGCATTGCTTCATGATGCCCAAGCATTGCTTCATGATGCCTGAGCATTGCTTCACGTTGCCCGAGTATTGCTTCACGATGCTCGAGCATTGCTTCACGATGCCTGAGTATTCCTTATAGAGTGCCGAGCATCTTTTATCAATGCTTGCGTATGCCCAGAAAAAGGATATATGATATACTGTATAGCGTTTTATATAAGAAATGGGTAAGGTTCTATAAAAAACGCTTGTATGGGTAGGAAGTGGTAAAGATACTTTTTTTTGTAAAATAGTGTGTAGGAAGACTTTAGTTTTTTTGTTTCAAAATTTTGTGTAATTTTAGCAACAATTAATTAGCCAACGATGAGTAGTAAAATCTATGTACTAGATGGGGCATTGGTAACATGCGACCAGGGGGTTACTCCCGCAAAATTATTGGTTACCGAAAATCAAAAAGTAAAAATACAAGGCAAGTTTAAGGCAACCGATAGAGATGTGCAAGTACCACAAACCTTTGGGCAATGCAAGCTTAAACCCACCAATGGCGGGTATTTGCCATGTATACCAGGGCTACAACCGTGGACCAAGACTTCGCAAAAGGCATCTATGGGAGGTAAAAAATTCTTGTATCAAGACTCTGAGTGTAGTTGTGTTACGGGGGGCAAAGTTACCATTTTACAGCCTATGCAGATCAATACAATGGGCAGTACGATAGAAGAGTTTAAGCAAATTGCAATGATTATGCCCGGGGCGATGCTGGGTAATGACAAAGCCCCAAAAGTAGTAGAGTGTTATTGGATGGATGAGCATGCCACCAACAAGATAGATACGTTACACTATGGCCAGAAAGCGGCCATTTATGTATTGACCGAGAATATAGCTCCTGGTAAAACTATCAAGGTAAATGTGTCTGAAAAAGATGGAAAAGAAATCGATGGGGTGCAAAACAAATTGGTATACTCAGGAACGGTACAGGCAGATGGTACTGCCACACTACAATTACTAGAAACGGGAGAAGACTGGAACAAAGAAACACAACAGGCATAGGGTATGAGCAGAACAAGACGATTGATTTTGGAAATAGAGGCCGAGGGAAGAACCTTTGATTATAGTAACCAAATGCTGACTATAGAGGGCAAAGAGGCTCCTGCTATAAAATTACATTTTCTGCGGGATGGCAAATTACTCAATGAGCCCCGACAGAGCCACCTGCAAGCTAGTATGCAGACCGAGGCGACTGCCACCCAAAAAGATGAAAACGGCAATATCCTTTTGCAAGAAGTGATTATAACCAGCCCCAAACTGAAACATTACAGTACGGTAAGAACTGGTATAAATCCTGGGTATGTATATATTATAGATGAGAGCATGCCCGATACGCCTATAGAGTTTGCGGTAGATGGCGATGGCAATTTTAAATCGATCTCCTGGCAATCTGGGCCAGAAGGATTTCCTGATGTGCGTACACCAGATGGCCATACCAATACCAATGGGTATTATGAGGCAACTTATGGGGCAGTGGTTTGGGCGGCTTATTCTACCGTGCAATGGACCCAAGCGTACTATGACTCTCTGGTAGCAGATCTGCAAAAACGCAAGGATCGTATGACCCAAATCACGGCAAATGGTTTTGAGCTGGGAGCAGTAGAAGGTACAGACGATTACGACCCCTATAGCTGTATTACTGCCTATTTCTCATCAGACAACAAAAAACGTTGTAACCATTTGCAAAGAAAGATCAATGCCATACAACAGCAAGAAGAGCAAAGAGCAGAAAACCGCGATACCAATCCTAATCACCAAGAGCCTGAGGTGATGACCGATATGTTTATCACTCTAGAAGACCCTATAGGCTGTGCCATAGATATCAATGAGGGGTTGTCTAAAAAAATATTGGAGTTTAAAGCGCTGATAGATGCTATACAAACAGGTGAAACGGTAGCAGATGCCTATACCCGAATGAGCGAAGGATGTTTTGAGGGGCCAAAACCCGATAAAGAATACCAAGCCTTGGTATCATTGGCAATTACTTGCCATCAATTGGTATATAATGACCCTGAGTCTATCAAAACATACGATGGCGGATCACCGGGAGCTCATCTCTTTGATCGCCATGGGCTAGACCCCCGCCCCAAAAACCAAACCTTTTATGGCAAACACACCACCCACACTCTACCAGTAACCAGTGCTATAGGCTATGGGCTTGATTATCAAAAAATAGAAGGCATACTGGGGGTCAAAGAGCGTACTGCATTGAGGGCAGAAGTAGGAGAGTATAAAGAAGATATGGGAGTGTATATAAAAAGTAAAGGACTCAAAAATATGCTCGAAGACTACCTGCATAATATAGCAGAGCGCACTCTAGATGGGCGAGGGTTATTACTGGATATACTAGAGGGGTTGATGACTAATACCTATGATTTTGATAGATTTATGCTTGTTAAAAAAGAGTATAAAACCACTGATAAATGGATAGATTGGGGGTATGAGTTAATGAATTGTAAGTTTCAAGACCAATTTACCAATACCCCTGTAACCAGTACAGCATCTGGTTATACAACCCTAGACCCGCTATATGCATTGCTTACGCCATTATTAAATATAACTGAGGTAATAGATAAATCACGTAGTATAAGTCATAAGGCTGCCAAAGTATATAAAAAGAAATTAAAACACCATGCCAGACAAGCCTTTGTCGTAAAAAAGGTAGGGCGCACTATGTTTAAGGAGATTCCCGACAAACAAAACTTTGTGGTAGCAAAAATAAATGAAAACCTTACTCTGTATGGCGAAAAAATGTTTGAGGTACAAGATGGGGAAATGCGTATGAAACTGCACGAAATGGGGGTAGAAATAGATACCGATTATGTACAAAAATCACAACATACCCGCCTAAAAGGAAAATTTAATTACTCTGGAACAAAAAAAGGCAATTTGTTACGGCGTAAACCAGGTTTTAAAAACACCAAGCGAGAACTAGAAATACTACGCGCTCTGGTGGGTGAAGAAAATATAGAAAATATAGAAATTGTAGAAAGCGTACATCGTGGGGATCAACAAAATAAGATAAAGGCACGAGTGCGCAAAATGGTTACCAGTGCAGAGATAGAAGCCAATAAACCTAATGTAAAAATTGCAAAAATGATCAATGGACGCGCCTTTAATGGGGTGTTTGCAGGGTTAGAGTTGATTAATTTTAGTACAGCAGGATATAATTTATTTCAGAAAGGAAGTTGGAAATCAAAAATTAATTTTGTAGGTGCAGGTGTTAAAATGGGAGAAGCTCTTAAGAACTTACAAAAAGGATATAAAATTTCTCAAGGAGCTACTACAACAGTGGTGGAAGGGATAGCTTATCATGCTAGAATTTTAGGTGTTATTGGAGGTACATTTACAGCAGGAATGTGTTTATGGGAGAGTGTAGAGGCGATGGATAAAGGAGATGTAGATGCTGGGGTGGCTCTAGCCTTTGCGGGTACTGCTTTTGGGGTTTCTACAGCAATGTCACTGTCTTATTTCTCTAGCTGGGCTTTGGCAGGGCCTGTAGGGTGGATTGCCGCAGGGGTAGGAGTGGGCTTATTGGTCATCGCTTCTTTGTTGACAGATAGTGAACTGGAAGAGTTTTTTAGCAACTTTTTGCTCAGTGATACAAAAAAGTTTCCTAAACAAGCAGGAGAATCTCCTATGGTATATATACAGCGTGTGCTGGATAATCAATATACGTTGACCGATGATGATTATAGAGATACGCTTATGAATCCTATAGAAGCAGAAGTAGCTTTGATGGATGCTATTGTATGCAAAAAAATGGAGTTTGCCCCTATAGCCCCAGATCGTATTGAGCATGAGACTATTTATTATGGGATGGATCAATTTACTGTAAGTGAGGAAACGGTGTGCTATTTTAAGGTGACCATGACCTATTTACAACTCTTTAATGATCCTGATCAGGTAGGATATCGAATATTTTTATACCCCAAAGGGATTGGCGAAGGAAACCCCCATGAGCTTACCCCAGAACGTGATGTACAAACAGTAACCAATACCTGGGGGAAGGAGGCAGTACAGATTAGGTTTACTATAGATACAGATTCAATGGCATTAATTACGACCAGATCAGAAATATTGTTTACTACTCGTTTGGCACTAGATGCCTCTGCCTATATGTATTTTCCGTATTCACTTAAGGGGGAAGAACGTTGGTTGGGTGCCTTGATCCGAGTAAAACGAAAAGGGATTTTGTTTACCCGTTTTATACAAAATAAAGATGTTAAATTAGCACCATTACACACCTTACAAGATAGCAAAACATGGAACTAGATTTTACCAGACCTGTCACCCATACAGGGTATAAAAATGCTGAGAAACTAAAGAAATATTATCATAGAGTTGACAAACAAATTGTAAACAAGAGTTTTAGTTCATTAAGAAAAGGAATTGATGTTGATAATACAGATAAAAAAAATTGGGATGCCGATGATCATTTTATAAATATGCCTACAGCGGGTACTGTTGTCCCATTTATTGGGGGAGGTATATCATGGTTTTTGGTTATTAGTGGATTATTTGCGGATGATACTTTTGATGGTTTCGGTTTATATGTATATATCTTCTTTTGTGTTTTAGCTATTTTTTTTACGATTTATTATTTTACCAAACCTAAAAAAGAAAAGATTTTAAATCGTAGAGATGGGTTGATTACTGTACCTGGAGTTTTATGGCAAAAAAATATCACCATCCCTTTTAAGGATTGTTTGTTTGCTTATAGTACAGGAGGCGAAGATGGTACAGGGGCTTTTATGCTAGAAGTTATTAGACCTACTAAAAGCCGTTTTGGTACATTTGCTTTGTTTAATATGGGGCAAGGAGATTGTTATCAGGCAATATCTCTAGTTACTTGGTATATGGATAAAAATAGGCCATTACCGCCAGGTACTGCTTTTGATGCGTATAGAGATCGAGATTATGAGCGTCGTAAAGCAGCGGGATTCCCCAGACCTTTATATCCTAGTAGTATTGCTACCCCAGAAGCTACCAAAGAACAACAGGCAGAACGTAAACGTATAGGAGGATGGTAGATTTTACCAGACCTGTCACGCATACAGGGTATAAAAATGCTGAGAAATTAAAGAAACATTATCATAGGGTTTATAAACAGATTACTGAACTTCCTTATGATTTGAGAAAAGGAATTGATATAAAAAATATAGAGGATAAAAAAAGTTGGTATGCAGATAATCACTTTATGAGTATACCTAATACAGGTAATGCTACACCATTTGTATTTGGAGGAGCATTTTATTTAGTAGCTTCGATTTTTATCATAGGTTATGTTAAAGATGGTACTTTAAAACCTTTTGAAATTTTTCTATTTGTATTAAGCAGTCTTTTAGCTATTTTTTTTACGATTTATTATTTTACCAAGCCTAAAAAAGAAGAAATTTTAAATCGTAGAGATGGGTTGATTACTATACCTGGAGTTTTATGGCAAAAAAATATTACCATCCCTTTTAAAGAATGTTTGTTTGTATATAGTACTGGGGGGGAAGATGGTACAGGAGCTTATAGTTTACAAGTTATGCGTCCTTCAAAAAGTAAATTTGGCACATTAGAAGATTTTAGTGTAGGGCAGGGATATTGTTATAAAGATATGTCATTTATCTGTTGGTATATGGATAAAAATAGGCCATTACCGCCAGGTACTGCTTTTGATGCGTATAGAGATTGGGATTATGAGCGTCGTAAAGCAGCGGGATTCCCCAGACCTTTATATCCTAGTAATATTGCTACCCCAGAGGCTACCAAAGAACAACAGGCAGAACGTAAACGTATAGGAGGATGGTAGATTTTACAAGACCTATTACCCATACCAGGTATAAATATGAAAAGAAACTAAAAAAATATTACCATCGGGTAGAAAAGAGAATCATACAAAAAGCTAATGGTTTTAATAAATTAAGTAAAGAGGAAGAAGAGAAGTATATGTATATTACAGATGATTATATTATGTTTCATACAAAAGGTACAATCTTACCATTCTGGGGGGGAGGGCTATCTTTGTTTATGATTGTTAGTGGTTTGTTTTCTGATGATACTTTTGATGGTTTTCATTTATATGTTTATATCTTTTTTTGTGTTCTTTTAGTTTTTTTTACAATTTATTATTTTACTAAGCCTAAAAAAGAAAGAATTTTAAACCGTAAAGATGGGTTGATTACTATGACTGGTTTTTACTGGCAAAACAATATTACGATGCCTTTTAAGGAATGTTTGTTTGCTTATAGTACAGGGGGCGAGGATGGAACCAGTGCATTTAAATTACAAATAATACGCCCTACCCAAAGTAGACTTAATTCTTTTGATGATTTTGCTTTAGGAGGAGATTGTTATGAAGATATGTCGTTTATCTGTTGGTATATGGATAAAAATAGGCCATTACCTCTGGGTACTGCTTTTGATGCGTATAGAGATCGGGATTATGAGCGTCGTAAAGCAGCGGGATTCCCCAGACCTTTATATCCTAGTAGTATTGCTACCCCAGAGGCTACCAAAGAACAACAGGCAGAACGTAAACGTATAGGAGGATGGTAGATTTTACCAGACCTGTCACGCATACAGGGTATAAAAATGCTGAGAAATTAAAGAAACATTATCATAGAGTTTATAAACAGATAACAGAGAAGCCTAGTACTTTAAGGAAAGGAATTGATATAAAGGATATAAAAGATAAGAAAAGTTGGTATGCCGATGATAACTTTTTTAATATGCCTACGGCAGGTACAATTACTCCTTTATGGGGGGGAGGAGCTTCTGGATTTGTTACCATCTCGGTACTTATAGGATATTTTGCTAATGGAAAATTGAAACCTTTTGAAGTTTTTTTATTAATACTTTGTTCTATTCTTACCGTTTTTTATATAGTGTATTATTTTACCAAACCTAAAAAAGAAGAAATTTTAAACCGTAGAGATGGGTTGATCACGATGACAGGGTTTTTATGGCAAAAAAATATCACCATCCCTTTTAAGGAATGTTTGTTTGTATATAGTACCGGGGGCGAAGATGGTACAGGGGCTTATAATCTTGAAGCCATGCGCCCTTCAAAAAGTAAATTTGGTACGCTAACAATTTTTACGGTAGGGCAAGGGGATTGTTATAAAGATATGTCATTTATCTGTTGGTATATGGATAAAAATAGGCCATTACCCCCTGGTACTGCTTTTGATGCGTATAGAGATCGTGATTATGAGCGTCGTAAAGCAGCGGGATTCCCCAGACCTTTATATCCTAGTAGTATTGCTACCCCAGAGGCAACCAAAGAACAACAGGCAGAACGTAAACGTATAGGAGGATGGTAGATTTTACAAGACCTATTACCCATACCAGGTATAAATATGAAAAGAAACTAAAAAAATACTATCATAGAGTAGAAAAGGAAATTTTAGAAACTCCAAATACATTACGTCTAAAAAATAATTTAGAATGGGAAAAAAATAGATATACCGATGATCATTTTATAAGTTATTCAATTAAAGGTAATATTCTTCCATTCTGGGGAGGAGGGATATCATGGTTTTTAGTTATTAGTGGATTATTTGCAGATGATACTTTTGATGGTTTCGGTTTATATGTATATATCTTCTTTTGTGTGTTAGCTATTTTTTTTACGGTGTATTATTTTACCAAGCCAAAAAAAGAACAGATTTTAAACCGTAGAGATGGGTTGATTACAATGACAGGTTTTTACTGGCAAAACAATATCACCATTCCTTTTAAGGATTGTTTGTTTGCCTATACTACAGGGGGCGAGGATGGTACAGGGGCATTTAATTTACAAACAATACGCCCTACCCAAAGTTGGCTTAACTCTTTTGATGATTTTGGTGTTGGTCAGGGTGATTGTTATAAAGATATGTCATTTATCTGTTGGTATATGGATAAAAATAGGCCATTACCGCCAGGTACAGCTTTTGATGCGTATAGAGATCGGGATTATGAGCGCCGTAAAGCAGCGGGATTCCCCAGACCTTTATATCCTAGTAATATTGCTACCCCAGAGGCTACCAAAGAACAACAGGCAGAACGTAAACGTATAGGAGGATGGTAGCGCATCAAAGAGGTTTTTTGTGAAAACTCAATTCTGCTGAGCTTTCAAAACCTTCAATGATTTTAGCTGTTAAATTTGATTCAGTTAGTTGGGTCAAACTCATGTCCTTTATGACATAACCAGAATTTGTTATTTTAATTATTTTTTTCTCTTTGTCTATTTCAAATGTTCCATCAAATTTATTAATTACATTTCCTTTTAAATCTAATATCCTGTTTTGATACGTTCCGTCTTCTGAAAAAATAATTTCATGGATGTTGCTAGAGTCATATAAATCACTTGATTCATTTTCTACCCAAGTTCCTGTTAAATAATTTAGACTTATTTCATTTGAGCAAGAAATGGTGATGATAATAAGAGGTAGTACTAGTATTTTTTTAATTCTCATATTCTCATATTTGATTACTGTATGCTTATCTAAAAACGTTGTTTTTAGCAAATCTAAAGATAAAGTAATTTTGAATATCGAATTGTAGAAATATCGAATAGCGAACTCCCAATGCTGAATTATAGAACCAAAAACCATCAACCATCAACTAAATTCTAAATATTACATCTACTGTGAATGGTAAGGTATGTTGATATAGATCATTTTTTTTGTTGGTTTTTTTTTGTTGCTTGCAATAAAAAAAGGATGATGTGTTTGTTTTATAGGATGAAAGGTTATTGTTGGAAAAAAGGCAGATGAAAATGATATTTTTTTGATTTTTTAACACATGATCTGACTAAGCATCAGTAAATTGCACTGGGAAATAACAATAAAACAACCGATTTGTGCTATGGGGATAGCATCGTCATATATTTTATAAAAGACATTGTTGGTCGTAATTTATTAAGCCAAAGTGTATTGAAGATCGATACAGTATTGGTTTTGTAAAAAGCGATGATGAGGTCGTAATAGTATCGATAAAAAAAATAATAGATGTTTTTGAGAAAAAACTACGGGGTTCTATTTTTTTTGTTTTTCTGGGGAGCATTGTTTTCTCAAGAAAGACAGTTGCAAAGAGCGAATACAGCTTTTGAAAAACATGCTTTTGCTGATGCAAAGAAATTGTATCTAAAAGCATTGAAAAAAGGGGGACAATCAAAAGAATTATATGAAAAACTAGGGGATTCATATTATTTGACAGGAGATTTAGAAACTGCAGCGCAGTGGTATTGGGTATTACTATCAATGTATTCACATAAGGTACACCCAGTATATAGAGATAGATATGTTATGAGCCTCAAGGCTAGTACGTCTACAGATAAGATTGATGGCTTGTCATCAATGTTGTATACTAATACCACTACTAATAAGGAGGGGATAGATCCAGCACATGAGAATTTTGTGATCAAGAACCTGAAAATTAATTCAAAATATTCTGATTATGCTCCTGCATTTCATGAAGGGGGACTGGTATTTGCTTCTTCAAGAAATAAGAATAGCTTTTCTGAGGTATTGCATGGATGGAATAATGATCCGTTTTTGGATTTGTATACTGCCAAGAAAAAACATGATACACATAAAGTTCAGAAATTAAAAGGAAATATCAATACCAAATTTCATGAGTCTTCTGCAACGTTTAGTGTTGATAAAAAAACAATCTATTTTACACGTAATAACTACTCAAAAAGAAAGCCTAAGAGGAGTAAAGATCAATTGGTTTTATTAAAAATCTATAAGGCTGATTATATAGATGGAAAATGGAGAAATATAAAGGAACTACCTTTTAATAGTGATGAATACTCGATTGCACATCCTGCATTATCACCAGATGGTAAATATTTATACTTTGCTAGTGATATGAAAGGGAGTTATGGGCAATCAGATCTTTATGTAGTAACGATTGATGAACATGGTAATTTTGGAACTCCCAGAAATTTGGGAGATCAAATTAATACTCCAGGAAGAGAAACTTTTCCGTTTGTGAGTGATACAGGAAAATTATTTTTTGCCAGTAATGGTCATGAGGGAAAAGGTGGATTGGATATTTTTATGGCAATGTTTAATACCGATGGTACTGTTGAGGTTCATAATCTGGGAGCGCCTATTAATAGTTCTAAGGATGATTTTACTTTTATTATTAATGAGGAGAGCAAAATGGGATACTTTGCTAGTAATCGTAATGGGGGTAAAGGGAATGATGATATCTATATATTTAGACAAATAAATTCGTTTAAGGAGTTTCCTCGTGGTAAAAAGAAAACCAAAAAGAAGCTAGAACGAGTGATTGATCTAAAGCCTAATAAGGATGGCACTACTTCATTGTAAAATGTGAAACCACAAAATTCTAAATATAAAATGAAAAAGGAGTTTGTGAATGTTGAACACTGAATACTGAATATAGAAGTTAGAACCAAAAGCTAAAGTGTTTGCTGTCCTCCCAGCGTAGGCTGGGAACCATATACAAGAAGGAATGTAAAATCGCAAAATTCTAAATGTAAAAATAATTTTGAATAGCGAACTCCCAATACTGAATAATGAAGTTACAACCATAAAGCATTAATCAGCAACTAAACACTTACTACTAAACTCTAAATGTAAAGTGTAAAAATGTTTCATAAATCCACTTGAGGAGATAACACTTCTGGATACAATATAAAAAATACCACTCTATCAGAGTGGTATTTTTTATAGATATATGATTGTCTTTTGTTATCTATGTATAGTTTGTTATCTATGTATAGTTTGTTTTCTATCAGGACCTACAGAAACGATGGTAATAGGTGTTTCTAATTCTTTTTCTAGAAACGCTATATATTCATTTAACTCTTTTGGGAGTTGTGCGGCATCTGTCATTCCTGTAAGGTCTTCAGACCATCCGCTGATCTCTGTATATATAGGAGTTACATTTTCTGGTTCGATATTATAGGGTAGGTGTGTGATTTTTTTACCTTGATATTCGTATGCTGTACATACTTTTAAGGTTTTGAAACCACTTAATACATCTCCTTTCATCATCATAAGTTTTGTTACGCCATTTACATGCACTGCATATTTTAGGGCAACAAGATCAAGCCAACCACATCTTCTGGGTCTTCCTGTGGTAGCTCCAAATTCGTTACCTACTTTGGCCATTGTTTCTCCGTCTTGATCAAATAATTCTGTTGGAAATGGGCCACTACCTACTCGTGTAGTATATGCTTTGAATATCCCGAAAACGTCTTTTATTTTGTTGGGTGCAATCCCTAATCCTGTACAAGCTCCAGCGGCAGTGGTATTAGAAGATGTTACAAATGGATATGTACCAAAGTCTATATCTAATAAAGATCCTTGAGCTCCTTCTGCTAATACTGTTTTACCTTCTTTTTGAGCTTGGTAAAGGTATTCTTCACTATCAATAAAGGTAAGTGTTTTTAAGACTTTTACAGCTTCAAAAAAGTCATTTTCTAATTCTTTTAGATTGTATTCTATTTTTGAGTCATAGAAATCAATCATGGCTTCATGCTTATTTGCTAAGGCACGATAGCGATCTTTCCAGTCACTTAATTCTAGGTCACCTACTCTAATACCGTTTCTACCAGTCTTATCCATATAAGTAGGACCAATCCCTTTTAAGGTAGAACCAATTTTTGCTTTTCCTTTTGATGCTTCTGATGCGGCATCAAGAATTCTATGCGTAGGAAGAATTAGGTGTGCTTTTCTTGAAATTAATAGTTTGGATTTGTAATCCAAGTTGAATTTACTAAGATTGTCTAACTCTTTTTTGAATATAACAGGGTCAATTACGACACCGTTTCCAACCAAATTAATAGCCTTGTCATGAAAAATACCACTAGGAATTGTATGTAATACATGTTTGATACCATCAAATTCTAAGGTGTGACCTGCATTGGGGCCTCCTTGAAATCGTGCAATGATGTCATAGTCTTTTGTAAGAACGTCTACAATTTTTCCTTTACCTTCATCTCCCCATTGGAGACCAAGTAATAAGTTTACTGCCATTATGAGTTGTCTTGATTAGTTGTTTTTTTCTTTGTTCCGTAGAAATATAGAGAATGGTTTGTGATATCTACATCAAAAATTTCTTCTATTGTTTTTTTTATGGATTGAATTCTAGGATCACAAAACTCCATCACTTCTCCTGTATCTGTCAATATGAGGTGGTCATGTTGTCGATCAAAATATGATTTTTCATATTGTGCCTGATTCTGCCCAAATTGATGTTTCCTCACTAGCTTACAGTCTAATAAAAGCTCTATGGTGTTATATAAAGTAGCACGGCTAACTCTATAGTTCTTGTTTTTCATTTTGATATACAAGGATTCGATATCAAAATGCTCATCGCTTTCATAGATTTCTTGAAGTATAGCGTATCTTTCTGGTGTTTTTCTATGACCGTTTTCTTCTAGAAAACTTGTAAAAACATTTTTTACAATATTCTGGTCGTTTTGTGTTGTGGCTTTAGTACTCATACATTTAAAAACGCAAAGTTACATTATTTTTTGTTAGTGAGACTCGGATTTTAAGAACGAATATGTATGTATTCTCAAAAAAAGTATCCTCGGCTCGTTTTCTTATAGATAATCAGATAAATGAATAAAATGATTCTATTGATTTGTCTTCTTTTTATATTGAAAAGGTACTCATATTATTCTCTTATCACTTTATCAATACCATTAATTTTTGTAAGATTTTTTATCACCGTCTTTAATGTGTTTTTGTTTTTTACTCCTACGGTTATTTTACCAGTAAAAACGCCATCATTGGTGTCAAAATTCATATTATAGATGGCAAGATTCATATTGTTTGAGATAATTTGTGTTACCTCGTTGACGACTCCTATATTATCGATACCATTAAGTCTGATTACTGCCCTGAATTCTTCTTGGCTAGAATCGATCCATTTGGCATTGATAATTCGATAGGCATAATTGCTTTGTAGTTGTAAAGAGTTTGGACAATTATTTTTGTGCACCTTTATGCCTTCGTTTACTGTAATGAATCCAAAAACATCATCTCCAGGTATTGGGTTACAGCAATTAGATAGTTTGTATTCTAGTTTTTCTGAGTCTTTACCAAAAACAAGAAGGTCATATTTGGAGGTGATTTCTGGTTTGTTGAGATCTTTGAGGTTTCCTCTGCGAATTTTATTTTTGATAAAATTCATAAAAACATTACTTCGCGTAGTGGCAAATTCTTTGATCTTTTGATTATCGATAGTTCCTATGCCTACTCTGTAGTATAAGTCAAGACTTGTTTTGAGTTTAAAGTAGAGCACGAGTTCGTTGACGACTTTTTCGTTTAGTGCAATTTTCTGAGAGCGAAGTTTTCGTTTGAGTATTACTTTGCCATCTTCTGCGATTTGTTTTTTTTCGTCGCGTAAGGCAGATTTTATTTTTGATCTGGATCTTGCTGTTGTGGCATAGTCTAGCCAGTTAGAGGATGGTTTTGATTTGGTAGAGGTAATAATTTCTACCTGATCTCCACTTTTGAGTTCGTGACTTAAGGGTACTAATTTACCATTTACACGTGCTCCTCTGGTTTTTAAACCTATTTCTGTGTGTACACTAAAACCAAAATCAAGGGCGGTTGCTCCTTTTGGTAATGATTTTAAATCCCCTTCGGGAGTAAAGACAAATATTTCTTTGGCGTATAGGTTTAGCTTGAATTCTTCTACAAAATCAACTGCATTGCTTTCAGAATTTTCTAGTGCTTCTTGTAACCTGTTTAGCCAACCATCTAATCCTTGGTCTTGATTTTCTTCTGTATTCTTATATTTATAATGAGCGGCATATCCTTTTTCTGCAATTTCGTGCATACGCTCACTACGTATTTGTACTTCTACCCATCTGCTATCTGGCCCAATTACGGTTATATGCAGGGCTTCATACCCTGTGGATTTTGGTTGAGAAATCCAATCTCGCAAACGAATTGGGTTGGGCCTGTAATAATCAGTTACTACAGTATATATTTTCCAGGCAATAAATTTTTCATTTTCAAGGTCGGATCTATAGATGATTCGAATTGCAAATTTGTCGTATACTTCATCGAATGCAATGTTTTGTTTGACCATTTTTCTACGAATAGAAAAGATGGATTTTGGGCGTCCTTTTATATCATAGTTCAAACGTTCTCTGTCAAGACCTTCTCTAATCTGATCCGAAAACTTTTTGATGTATTCGTCTTGCTCTTCTTTACTTTCTTTGATTTTTTCCAGAATATCTTTATAGATTTCGGGTTCTGTATATTTTAACCCTAAATCTTCTAATTCTGTTTTGATATTGTATAAACCAATACGGTGTGCTAATGGAGCATATATGTATAGGGTTTCTGATGCAATCTTTACTTGCTTATCAGGACGCATCGCATCCATTGTTTGCATATTGTGTAAACGATCTGCAATCTTAATGATAATTACTCGTACATCATCATTAAGGGTGAGTAGCATTTTTCTAAAATTCTCTGCTTGTAAAGAGATATCTCTATCTTTTTTTAAGGAAGAAATTTTGGTAAGCCCATCTACAATACGAGCTACTGTTTCTCCAAACATTTGCTCGATATCTACTAGTGTGTATTCTGTGTCTTCTACTACATCATGAAGCAGTGCTGCGGCAATAGAGGTGGCATCTAAACCGATCTCACTTGCTACAATTTTTGCTACTGCAATGGGATGAAAAATATAGGCTTCGCCACTTTTACGACGTTGATCTTTGTGTGCATCAACGGCAACATCAAATGCTTGGCGGATTAGGGATTTGTCTTCTTTAGATAAATCTCTATAGCTAATGCGCAATAACTCTTTGTATTGCTTGGCAATTTCTTTGTTTTCCTTTTCTATAGCAGCTTCAGTCATATAACATAAAGTTTTTTTAAGAAAGCCCTATTTAAATAATGCATGTGATATATCCCCATTAACTAAAAAAGCAAATAAAATTATTTTATCTCAATTTTTCAAATGAAATTATCTTCTAATACCATTTGTTTTATTCCATATTTCAAAATAAAATACATCAATAGTGATGTTATCTGTGATTTTTGCCTTTAGTAATTAAATGTACAATTAAGAAATGTAATCACCAAGTACTCGAGCAATGTATTTACTTACTAAGTGAGATTTATTAATCGTTAGGGTAATTAGTTCTTATAAATCTTTCAGGCGGCGTATTTGGCGTGCTTATGATGGAAATATTGT
>NZ_PGUB01000083.1:0-21407 GCF_002924285.1 Aquimarina sp. I32.4
AGAAAGTATGAGTAATGAACTTATAAAATCTATAGTAAGTAATCATCACTACTTAGACGCATTTATGCGAAGTTAATATCCGTAAATTGTATAACTTCATTTAAAAATAAAAGAGAGACCTGAATGTGAATCACTGATCTCTCTTTTTATTCAGAAGTCTAGTTTCTTATTTTAAACTAAATACTTAAAATTTCATGATTTTAGTTTTGAAAGTACTGTTACTGTCAGGGTTACTGATTTTTAAAACATAAACACCGTCAGAAAGACCTTCAAGATTTACTTGGTGTTCTCTTGTGTTGGGAGATAGTTCTTTTATTTTTTTGCCAGTAAGGTCGTATATTTTTAGATCTTGAATATCCTCCTTAGATACAATGTCCATTATATTGGTTTCAGGGTCATAAGTGATAAGGTAAAATGGAGTAGTGTCTGGTGGGATAGTAGTAGATTGACTCACTACGGTAACAGTTCTTGTTACTTCTAATGCAATATTACCATAATCATCTGTAGCATTATATGTAATGGTATATGTTCCTATAGCATCTGTAAAATTAGAGCTGTCTATAATTACCTGGCTACCATCATCAGTTGTAGCTCCAAGTTCTGTGTATCCAGACCCTTGTTGAATGACTTGAGGGTTATCTCCTATTAGTGTGATTACAGGGGCGGTGGTTACAGGGTCTACAACATTAATAGTTCTTGTTACCTCTAGTGCTACGTTACCCGCATTATCTGTGGCATTATATGTAATAGTATAAGTCCCTATAATATCTGTAAAATTAGAGCTATCTATGATTACCTGGCTTCCATCATCTGTTGTAGCTCCAAGCTCTGTGTACCCAGATCCTTGTTGAATACTTTGAGGATTGTTACCTAATAATGTAATTATAGGAGGAGTAGTATCATCAGGAGACGCTGTTCTAGGTCCATAATGAGGAAGGGGTCTCCCGTATTCATGTGCTCCAATATCAGGAGAACCATCTGTTACAAAACGATCATTAAGGTTTGGGATATTTTCTCCTTGATTAATTAATGGGCTGGACGCAGAAAGCGTAAAATCATAACTACCTAACACTACTCCATCTGTATAAGTAGATGGAAAACTAATATTGGTAATAGCAGTAGTATGATCAAACTGTAGCCCATTCATTTCTTGCCCAGAACCTGCTTGTAAATCAGTAATTTGATTATACTTAACATTATTCCATTTAAACCAAGGTTGTCCAGATGTCCCATTTCTTAGAGAAGAATAAGCATTGTAATCCCAATCATCTATTAATGAGTTTGAAGGAATGGTGTATTCTTCAAAAACATATTGACTGGAGATTAATATGTTATTTCTTAAAATAGTATTATGCCATCCTGAAGGAGAAGATGTCCCTCTTCCAGTTTTGATTGCAGAATTATGAACTATGATAAGTCCTGCGGGTTTTCTATTCATTTTATAGGTAGAGGTTTCCATGTTGTTAAACTCATTTCTGTACACATAACAGGGGCCACCAAAAACTGGGGCAATACTTACTCCCATTCTACCATTAGACCCTTTGTTACTCCATATACGGGTATTTGCAATGGTTCCGTCTACTTCTATAATATCATCTCCTATGTAAGAAATATCGTTATTATGGATGTCTAATGCATAAGACTTCTTATAAGGAGGCCCATCTGTAGATACACCATCTCCAAAGTTTCGTATCAAATTATATCGCACTACATTTCTATTCCCTCTAATGTCAATACATCTTTCTGAAGGAATAGATCCATTTGGAACGGGCCAAGCTGTTCTCCCATAGAAATAGTTGTCAGAGATCGTTTGATCGTGCTCAAGGCCGTTTTCACGACGATTGAGATAACCATAATCAACATCCTGAAAAGTACAATGCCTTACCGTTACATATTGTGTGTTTTGAGCATCAACTCCCCATTTTCCATTCTGAATTTTTATATTCTCAATAATTATATGTTGAATAGCTCCGTTATAAGTTCCTAAAGTGGTGATTCCTGAAGTTGTATTAGCTCCGTCAATAACGACATTATCTGCTAGATTTGCTGTAAAAACTATTGGCAAGGCTTCTGTTCCAGAGGTAGCCAGAGAAAAACTGTTGTATGTACCTGCGCCAAGGTAAAAAATAGCTCCAGGGGTAGCATTATTTGCAGCTTCTTGTAATCCTTTATAAGGATTTGCAGACGTACCTGTGCCTCCACCAGTACCAGGAATTACGTGGTAAATAGTTCCTGTATAAGTATCTGTGATCTCTGCTTTTGTGGTAACTGTTATATTTTCGGTTTTTCCGCCACCATCTGGGTCTGTAATAGAGAGTCTAATATCATAACTAGTATTAGGGGTAAGTCCCACAATAGATCCAGCATGATGATTAAGACCAAGTAAGCTACCATCTATGTTACTATTAGGGTTTGCTCTCATAGTACGATAGGTTGGTAGGTAAGTAGATGAGCTAGAGGCTTTATACTCAATTGTCAGTTTACTATCCATGTCATTATCGCCAGTAATTGACCATACGATCCCTATGTTTTCATAGGTGCTTTCTGCACTTATCGTTTGAGGAGTTACATTGTTTTGAGCATATGTGCTGGATAACATAAAGCCACTTAATAAAATTGATAAAAATAATAATTTATTCATGGTAAAGGCTGGTTTTTTTTAACCTGTTTCTTGTCAATTACTTTGAGTTGAGAACAAGCGGATTGTTTAGAATGGTGATGGTGTCTCTTTTCTTTTCGAGGTATTTCTTTATCTCAAAGATTTTTTTAATGATGACTGCATCGTTTAATATAAAAGGTTTTGGTATCATATTGTTTTCTCTTGAAGGGATAGAGAAATGTTCATTGGTTAATAAGTCATATGAGGATTCGTATAACATGAATTTCGGTAACGAATCTTTATGAAATTTCATGTGTAATTCTAATGGTTGATTTTTGTTAGGAAAATAAGTGAGTAAGTTTTGATCCCATCTTTTTGTAAATGCATTGTATGTATTACCATCATAATATTCAAAATTTTGTGCCTCTTCATTATTTGCTTTTAGAGAATTAAAATTAAATAATGTATTAGTATATAGGTCTAATCTTTGAATGTCCCTTTGGGGAGAGATGCATAATTCTATGTATCTTTGATTACCAATAATGGTGTCTTTGTTTATATCAATTTTTGGAGATTCTATGTTTTTGATTGGTGCCTGGTTTGCATATATAAAGGGTTTTTGATATTTACTCTTTAAAGTATTCGCATTATAGGCTTCTGCAATATTTTCTTTTGGGATGATGTAGTTTTTGCTCCAAGAATCAAGAGTAGTGTCATAGGTTGCCCATACTGCTTTGTTTTGATCTTTGTCTAATATGTATACAAGACTGTTGGGTTTTGGTCGTTTTGTAGTGAAATTAGATTTTATATGAGCAGCAATAATAAAAACAATACTCAATAAAAGACAGATGTTTCCTAATAATTTTTTTCTATTGTAAAATCCAAATACAGGAATAAGCATTCCGAATAATAAAACAGATAGTATTGAAGAAATAAAAAGAATTTTTAAGCCTAGTGCCACTGGAAAAGAAGCAATAAAAGGAGATAAGATGTAAATTGCTGGAAATGATAAAAGAACCATTAAAAAGGCATTAGGTTTTTTCTGCCGTATAAGAACAAATAAAGATATCAATCCAAATAATACTATAATTATAAAATAGCTAGCGCCTTTTAGATATATAGCAGCCACGGTGCAAATAATTAGCCAGATAAATAATGGTGCAATAAGTAGATTCGCTTGGTTTTTACTTTTACCAAATTTACCATACACTTTAAAACAAATGGCAATCGACATTAAAACAAAAACAAGAATGTATTGATATCCGTTATATGTAAATCCATGCTGTATTTCTTGATAATGTGGATAAATAATGTTGAGTAATTGCCATCCTCCAAAAGTTAACGCACCAGCTAGTAATAAACATAATAGAAAAGCAGTGAATCCCATTAAAATTTCTTTAAAATCAATTCGATATAAAAACTTGCCATAGAGAATCAAGGCCATAAATAAAAAGATTCCAATAAATAGTAAAGTGTATATCCAGCCAAAAGGATATTTGACAAGGTTAAAAACAGGAGTATTAAAATAAATAAAATCTTGATCAGACTTGAGATTGCTAATATCTTTTTCAGAGAAGTAAGAGAGTAATGGCATTAGATAACTGCCTTGATGTTGTAGTGTGTTTAAGTCCAGATTTTCCCACGTGTCGTTGGCGGTATGATAGTCAAAATGATCATCTATAAAAGCAAAATTAAAACCTTCTTTATCACCTTTCTCTCTAAAAACTGTAAGATCAGTGTCATTGGGTAACATCTTGTAAATACTATATGCAAGAGAGTTGGTGACAGGGTATTTTACATTAGCTTTAGAGAATTCGTCAATCATTTTTCCGTTCTTACCATTGGTCTCGATAAGCATATAAGAATTCCCACCACTTCCTCTTGCTTCAAAATTAAGAACAAGCCCAGTGTTTTCGGTCCAAGGGTGTTTGTTTACAAAAAGCTCGGCTCCGTTTAAGCCTAATTCTTCTCCATCAGTAATGCAAATGATGATATCGTTTTTTGGTGTTTTATTGGTTGCTAGATAGGCTCGTATGCCTTCAAGAATTGTCGCTACTCCGCTACCAGCATCACTGGCTCCATATGATGAGTGCGGTGAACTGTCATAATGAGACATTAATATCAAGGACTTTGTGTTATTACTTCCTTTAATTCTGGCAATAATGTTTTGAGGGTAGCTTATAGTTCCGTTTTTAGAAATAGAAGCACCTGTCTGAATCTCTGGTTGTAAACCTAATTGTTGTAATTCATTTTTAATATAAGTTTTTACTTCTTCATGTGCAGAACTGCCAAGGTAATGAGGCTCTTTAGAAATATTTTTTACATGCTCTAGAGCACGAAGCGTAGAGAATTCTTGTTTTGATGTTTTAAGGTCAGTTATTAATTGAGGTTTGCTGCTGTAAAAAGTATAAGCCAGTGAACAAATAATAAGAACAAATGAAAGTAGTGAGGGAAACTTTTGCATGTGTATATTGATTTATGATAAAGGTAAGAAATAAGCTACAGTTATTTCTTTATCCACAAAGTATATTGATGTAATCGATTTGATCTAGACATTCGATTGGCCAGATATATTTGCTGAAAAGTGGGTGTTTTTTATAAAAAAAGTGCAGTACTATGAGTGCTCAAAGTAAAAGAGTTTTTGAATAAGTTGTTGAAAATCACTATATTTAATATTCACTAAATTGCTATTTATTATGGGAATAATCAGTTTTCAAGGAGCTCGCTCCAAGACAAAGAAGTCAGATGAGACATTGATAAAAGTTTCGGATTATATGACAAGAGACCTCATCACATTTAGTCCTGATCAATCGGTTATGGAAGTTGTTGAATCATTAATAAAACATAAAATATCGGGAGGACCAGTGGTCGATGAGAATAATCAACTTTTAGGAATTATTTCTGAGGGTGATTGTCTCAAGCAATTAAATGAAAGCAGATATTATAATATGCCAATTGATGATGCTAAGGTCGAAAAATTTATGGTTAAAGATGTAGAGACTATAGATGGGAATTTGAATATTTTTGATGCTGCAAATAAATTTTTAGAAACCAAAAGAAGACGTTTTCCTATCTTGGAAGACGGGAAACTTGTTGGGCAAATCAGTCAGAAGGATGTAATGAAAGCAGCATTGCAGTTAAATAGCCAAAATTGGAGAGATCGGTAATCTTAATTTTGATATAGAAAAAGAATAGATATATGGTTATAATAGTTACTCATTGTTTTCCTATAGATTTTTACGCATTCAACCTAGTTTTATCACCTGCGAGAACATTTATTTAGTTTCGTGTTACCAAGGCATAGAGGTCATTTTCTAAGGGTAAATACCCTTGGTCATATACAAAATAATAGGTGTTTTCTGTTTTGGTTACATAAATACTGGTAAAATACTGAAAATTGAACCCTCTTTCTAATAGCTTTTTTTTAGAGATTTTAGTTTTGCCTTTTGGGTTTAATTCTTCGAGGATGCGATAATTTTTACGTAATAAATTATTAATATTTCTTACTAGATTTTTACTATCCTTGTTAAGCTGGTTATTGTGTGTATTACGGCAATAATCACTACAGAATTTTTTATCTGCTCGCCCAATAATTTTATCTCCACATACAGGACAATCTTTTTGCATATATTATGGTATAATTAGAGACCGAATATACAATAAATATGTATTTACAAATGATTAAATCAGAATGTAAAAGAGAATTTTATTATAAAATGACCCTAGTTATATGTTTGATTATAAGAGGTTACTGGTCTTGTTTTTTAATATGTGATATAATTTGCTATCGAAAACAATATCAACTTACGTAGGTTTTGTTACATGAAACTCAGGCTAATAATGTTTTAGAAATAAATTTCTTGAGCAATTCTATAGGTGTTTGCGTGTGCTTCGATAATAGTTTTAATATTAGGAGAATAGCCGCCGCCCATAGAACACATTATGGGAATGTCGAGATTTTTACAGGTTTGAATAACAAATCTATCTCGTTCTGCACAACCTGATACAGTACATGCAAGTTTGCCTAATTTGTCGGTAGATAGTATGTCTACACCACTTAGATAGTAAATAAAATCAGGTTTTTGTTCTTCAATAAGTAGGGGTAAGGTTTTTTTTAGGATAGCAAGATACTCCTTGTCATTGGTTTGATCAGGAAGCTCGATGTCTAAATCAGATGTTTCTTTTTTAAAAGGATAGTTGTTTGCGCCATGCATAGAGAACGTAAATACACTTTGGTCATTCCTGAAAATTTCTGCAGTACCATTTCCTTGGTGTACATCAAGGTCAACGATTAGTACTTTTTTCACCATATTTTGATGTTGAAGATATCGTGCGCCAATAGCTTGGTCGTTAAGTAGGCAAAAAGCTTCTCCTCGATTGGTATATGCATGGTGAGTGCCGCCAGCAATATTCATAGCAATACCATAACGTAATGCATATTTAGATGCTTTTATAGTGCCATCAGCAATAATTACTTCGCGGTCAATAAGTTGTTTTGAGATGGGTAGCCCTATTTTTCTAGAAGCTTTTGAGTCTAGAGACAATGTGCAAAGGTTTTCAAAATAAGTTGCAGAATGAATTGCCAGAATAGCTTTGGGATCTGGAATGGTAGGCTTAAAAAAATTCTCTTCTTTGCATGTCCCCTCATGAAGTAGTTGTTTGGGCAATAATTCGTATTTAATCATCGGAAATCGATGCCCTTCAGGAACAGGATATGTATAGATTGGATGATACGCTATTTTAAGCATGATTTTTAATCTTCAAAACGATACAGTTTATACATTTTATCTGTTTTATCAAAAAAACCATAATGAATCTTATAGTTATGTAAGAAAATATTGATTGCAGAAGGTTTTTTCAAGGTGTCTTCAAACTCATTTACTTTATCATAAATATTTTTAGGAATATCTCCTTGCAGATGTTCAAAATCATGATCAAAAAGACAGTTAATGTAGGTCGATTTGTTTGACCTATACCCATTATATCCATAAAATGTTGGGTTAAAATTTATAGAGATAGCATTAAGATTGCCTACAGTGCCAATAGCTCCAAAACCACTTCCAAAGCCTGGGGCAAAATTTCCGCCGCCAGAATAAATTTCTTTTGTTCCTCCTAAGATAATATTGTATTGGTCATTTACTTTATAAGTTGAGATTCCTAAATTAGAATTTGATATTTTTCGCAGGTATTTTGCTGTTTTTTCCATTTCTCTAATTCGATCGTTATTAGAAAAACTAAAAAATGAAGTGCCTCCCTCTTGTATTATAGGTGAGTTTTTGAACGTAATGGAGTCTTCTTTTTTGATTGCATATTCCTTTATTATGTTGTTTGAAATTATATCAGAAATAGTGAATTTCATTTTTTGACTTGAGCTAGCGATCTGAAAAATTTTATTGTCATAGATATAAGAATTACTTCCTGTAAAACCTTTTTCTGTTTTTGATGGTTTGTCAAAAACTTTGTAAGTGAAAAGAAAAGTGTCTAAATCTATAATGCATAATTTGGTTTCTTTTTTGTCATAGTCAAAACTGAATATCAATTGGTTTTCTAGTAGGTATAATTTAGTCAACTTAGACGTTGTCTCGATTACATTTGGGTTTCTGGATTCTATTTTTTCAACACTGATCGTAAACCCATCAGAATCTGATGTTAATAAATAATGTGCATTGATCGTATGGTACTGATCACTTGGGTTTTGATATTCTACTTGCTTTAATGAGATTACTTTTTTTTGAGGTTGATACTTATTATCGAATGTATAAATGTTGAGTTCTGAAGAATTTTTTGAGATTGTGATTAGGTGTATTTTGTTTTTGTAATTAACACTTTCTACATATTTCTCTCCTTTTATTTTAAAATCTAAAAAAACATTGGTAGAAGATTTTGTGTCAAAATTAAATGTTTGTATGCCAAATTTTGTATTTCTAGAATTAGCAAAAAAGATAGCGTATGTATTATTATTTACAGAATACCCTAGAATAGATCTATATTTAGAAGGAAGTGTTTTGGTGGTTATCGTTGATTTTTGAAGATATTCAGAATTCAATAAATAGGAGTAAAACTTTTTGTTCTCTTCTAATAAAAGCATGAGGTCTCCATTTTCCTGATTAGGGATGGAATAAGACTCTTTGTCGGATTGGTATTTATTTGCGAAAACTTTGGGTAGTTCTAATACTTTTTCTTGACAAAAGGGTTTAAAAATGGTAAAGAGGAGGAGATAAAAAAAAGCCTTTTTTTTTCATGATTTAAATTTGTGGAATTCAAAAAGTAAACCCCAAATGCTTAGAGAAACGTTTGGGGTTGTTGTTTTATCTTTTTAGCTAATGACGGCTCCTGGATTTACATTGCCCTCATCGGGATTAAGGAATACTAATTTACCGTGAGGAGTCTCGGTCATTAAAATCATCCCTTCACTCTCTACACCTCTTAATTTTCTAGGAGCTAGATTGACGAGTACAGTAACTTTTTTACCTATAATTTCTTCTGGAGAAAAATGTTCTGCAATACCAGAAACAATGGTTCTAGTATCAAGACCTGTATCTACTTTAAGAACTAAGAGCTTTTTGGCTTTAGGCATTTTTTCTGCTTCAATGATTGTACCAACTCGTATATCCATTTTGGTGAAGTCCTCAAATGTAGCACTTTCTTTTTGAGGAGTTACAGTTTTGTTTTCTGCCTCATTTGCTTTTTTTGTTGCTTCTAATTTATCCAATTGTTTTTGTATTTCGGTATCTTCTATTTTTGAGAATAAAAGTTCTCCTTTTTCTATTTTGTGATTTGCAGGGAGTAATATTTCTTGAGAGTGAATATCGTTCCATGTAGCTTCCTGATCAAGGTTAGAATGACAAAGAATAGATTTGAGCTTAGTACTAGTAAATGGTAAAAAGGGTTCAGATAAAGTTGCTAGTGCAGAAGCAATTTGCAATGCAACATACATAATAGTTTTGGTGCGTTCTTCATCTGTTTTGATCAATTTCCATGGTTCTTCATCTGCGAGGTATTTATTTCCTAGACGGGCAACATTAAGTAATTCTTGACTTGCTTCTCTGAATCTGTAACGATCTATCGAGCTAGAGATAACAGCTGGGTATGCTTTTAGTTCAGCCAAAGTTTGTTTGTCAACATCAGAGAAAGTACTTGGGTTTGGTACTACACCATCATAGTATTTATTGGTCAAAACAACAACCCTGTTTATAAAATTACCAAATATTGCAACCAACTCATTATTATTACGTGCCTGAAAATCTTTCCAAGTAAAATCATTATCCTTGGTTTCTGGGGCATTAGCTGTCAATGCATAGCGCAATACATCTTGCTGATTAGGAAAATCTTCTAAATACTCATGTAGCCAAACAGCCCAGTTTTTTGAGGTAGATAGTTTATTGCCCTCTAGGTTCAAAAACTCGTTTGCAGGAACATTTTCAGGAAGTATGTAGCTTCCTTCTGCTTTTAGCATGCTTGGAAAAATAATACAGTGAAATACAATATTATCTTTACCAATAAAATGAACAAGCTTGGTGTTCTTATCTTTCCAATATGGTTCCCAATCTTTTCCTTCTCTTTCAGCCCATTCTTTTGTAGAAGAAATATATCCAATAGGAGCATCAAACCATACATATAACACTTTTCCTTCTGCACCATCAACAGGTACAGGAATCCCCCAGTCTAAGTCACGAGTTACAGCACGAGGGCGTAAACCGTCGTCAATCCATGATTTTATTTGACCATATACATTTGTTTTCCAATCTTTTTTATGCCCTTCTAGAACCCATTCTTTTAAAAAACCTTCATATTGATCAAGAGGTAAAAACCAATGTTTGGTTTGTTTTAATATAGGTTCTGCACCCGAAATTGTAGATTTTGGGTTGATAAGGTCTGTAGCATTAAGCGAACTACCGCATTTTTCACATTGATCGCCGTATGCTTCCTCGTGGCTACATTTTGGGCATGTACCTATAACAAATCGATCTGCTAAAAACTGATCAGCCTCAGGGTCGTATAATTGTTCTGATGTTTCTTCTATAAACTTATCATCATCATATAATTTTTTGAAAAAAATAGAAGCTGTCTCATGATGAATAGGAGCAGAGGTTCTTGAGTAGTTGTCAAATGAAATTCCAAAATCACCAAAAGATTTTTTGATAATTGTGTGGTACTTGTCAATTATAACTTGAGGAGAAACACCTTCTTTCTTTGCGCGCATTGGGATCGCAGCACCATGCTCATCGCTACCGCAAATAAAAGCTACATCGTTTCCGGTAATTCTAAGGTAGCGTGAATAAATATCAGCGGGAACGTAAACCCCCGCGAGATGACCTATATGTATAGGTCCGTTTGTGTATGGTAAAGCTGCTGTAATTGTATATCTTCCCTCTGTGCTCATAATGCTTAAAAATAAGGCACAAAGGTAATAAAAACACTTACAAAATATAACCACTGAATCATCCAATTATTTGAGATGGTCTAAGTGGTTATATTTAATGATTTATGAGATTAAAATAGATTTGCTGTAATTCCCGTTATTAGTTTGAATCTGATAAACATACGGGCCAGTACTTAATCGTGTATTGGCAGATTGTTTTACATCAATGATGTGTTCACCTTCCATCAATAATTCATTTCTAAGCGTCGCAACCTTTTGTCCAATTACATTATACAGAGCAATATCCACATGGGTAGTCTCAGGATTTGCAATATTGATATAGGTTTGGCTGTCTCTATAAGTAACTATATGAGAGATTCCTGAGCCATCATTTGGGATGTTAGAATTAGTTCCAGAGCAATTAAAACCCAAATCCAAAGATTCAAAAGAACTTCCTAAAAGAACTCTGCCTACAGTGTTTTCGTCGATGCATAGCCAATCTTTCATAACTGTTGCATATACTTGTCTGAAATCGGTAGTATTAAATACATTACCTCCTCGGGTTAGATTGGATAAATCGGGATGTTCTCCTGCAAAACCATTTCCGTTAAGACCAGATCCAAAAAACATTGTTGGAGCAGCAGTACCATGATCTGTACCCAAAGATCCATTTTCTTTAAATCGTCTCCCAAATTCAGACATCGTCATAGTAAGTACCTTATCATCCCATCCAGCATCAGAAAGGTCTTTGTAGAAAGTGCTTATTGCTTCTGAGAAGGAATTAAGAAGCTCTTGATGTCTTTGTATTTGATTACTATGGGTATCAAACCCTCCTAGAGTTACTAGATATACTTTGGTTCCTAGTCCTCCTTTGATTAATCTAGATATAATACTTAACTGTCTGCCTAAGCTATCATCAAGATATTCAGTAAAGTCCGAAGATCTTTCATAAGCAGCACTTATAGCATCAGCATATGTAAAAGTTGTGTTGGTAACTTCTCTTAGGTGTTTTACTTTGTCGTCATAGGTGCATTCACCTAATCCATCTAGGTTGTATGAGGTACCGTTTTCTGCGATTTGTAACAATCTGTTTGGATGAGAAACAGCAAAAGAAAAATCATTTTCAGGGCCTTTAAAAATTAGATTTCCAATACTTCCGATTTGGATTGATGGAGGACTTGCTGGCGGGTTAAAAATATAATCGGGATAAATCTCCTGAAAATATCTCCCCATGAATCCAGTTCTATCTTCTTCAACCAAATTAGTATTTGCATAAATATCAGACCCTTTAAAATGAGATAAAGAAGAATTTTCATATCCTATTCCGTGTACAACTCTCATTTGTCCTTCGCCCCAAACGCTTTCTAGTTTGTTCATTGGCTTAGGCATGGCATAATCATCACTAAGATTTATGAATTCACTTGGGGGGATTTTAATAAGAGGTCTCGCATTGGCATATATATCATAATCATATACTGGGATAATTGTATTGAATCCATCATTGCCCCCTTGTAGTCTAACAAGGATTAAAATATTATCATTTTCTGATTGACTCAATGCGATTGATAGTGGCGAGGGTTTTGATACGGATAAGGGGGTGTTTGCTAGCATCATAGAGCCTCCTCCTACAAGGCCTAATGCATGTAGAAAAGATCTCCTGTTCCATTTGATATGATCTTCTGTATTACAAGATCCTTCTTTTTTTATGTTTTTAGAGTGATTTTTCTCGCTCATAATGTCTTATTTAAGTTGGAATTCAGGGATTTCTGCGATGTAATTGAGTAATGCGGCAAATTGTTGGGGTACCTCTGGGTACGCTAATGTCCAAGTTCCGTCTTCAAAATAATTTTCAGGAATTCCATCAATTTTAAATGCGCCTAGTGCCTCACCAAAAGTTACAGCATCGTCGATTCCTCTTGGGAAAAAGTAATTAAGGATCGTTCTTACTACGAAATTCACATCATCATCGGTAGTCACTAAGTTTCCATCACCAGGCTCTCCAATTGGCATCCCAATTAAAAGGTTTTTAAACTGATTCTGGTTGTGAGTCCAAGCTTGTTGTAGGATATACCTAATACTTTCCCAACGACCAATCAACAGATCAGGACTGATCCAATCTTCATCTCCTTGCCAGCCTTCTACATCAATAGGGTTTAATACATCTTGTCCAAGAGTTCTTGTAGCACTTAAATAGAAATCAATATGATCAATTGGGGGTAAATCGAATCCAATTTCATTATAAAAACTTAAGTTTAAATCACAAGGACTTTTGATAATGGTTCCTATAGCTTCTGTATCAAAAAAATGTTCGCTCTTGAATAACTCACGAAGTACAGTTGCGATATTGTATCCGTTGTTTATAAAAGTTTGTGCCATTTGGGCAACGATTGCATCGTTGCAAGTGGGGCTCACAAAATAGGTATATAGTTTTGCGCAAATAAATGTAGCAACCTGTGTCTCTCTTCGTTGGAATAGAATATTGATCACATCATCATAAGTCCAGTTTCCTGTTTGTCCAAAAATAGTTTTGGATTCATTACTGAATTGGCCAGCATCAAAAAGAATATCACCCCAAGGAATATCGTTTGTGTCTACATACCCCGTTAATGCTTTTGCTGTTTCTTGAATATCATCTTCTGTATATCCGTTATCAACACCAAGAGTAAAGAGCTCGTATAATTCTCTTGCATAATTTTCGTTGGGTCTATCTTTTACATTTTCATCACCATTAAGGTAAACCAACATAGCATTACAGATACCAACGTCATATACAAAATCTCTAAAATTGCCTAAAGCATGCATTTGCAAAAGGTTATAATATTGAGATTGATAGGCAGGACTTCTATAGGTGTCATCTTCTGTAACAAAATGATTACTCCAGAACAAAGTAAGTCGTTCTCGTACTTTATTTTGGATTAGGTCATTGATCATTTGTCTTTTTCCTTCTTGAGTATATTCAAATACATCTAGAGGAGCATTATCAAATTGATCTGCATTCCAAAACCCCCATACGGGTGGCGGAGTAGTATTTAATGCAATTGCTTCATCAATAAGTTGATCGACCAATGCACCAGGATTGTTCTGAGCCAAAGCAGCCAGTACTTCTGTTTTTGAAGCACCAAAAGCTATTCTGCGATATAAGTGCTTTATTTTAGTTACATTCCAAGGGTTTCCTGAAGAAGGCACATATTCTGCTAGAGAAGCAAGATTACATGAGGTATCCGACATCATAGGTATATTAGTATTAAAAGTAGGGTAAAATGGACAAAATTGTTCACAATATAAAGGTTAATAACGAAAGTCTTTGTTAATTAGTGCTATAAAATTCAAAAAAATTAAGAATAAATGTTAACGAAATGATTCTAATTTGTTAAAAAACAGATGTTTTTGTTACGGTAATCCCATAGAGATTTTATCATAAAAAATTATAGTATTATAGAATGTTACAACCAAGTTTTATTAAAGAAGGAGATAAAGTAGCTATTGTTTCTACTGCTAGAAAGGTAAGTGTGAAAGAGATACAAGAAGCTGTTTTGATGCTAGAGAAATGGAAGTTAGTACCTGTGTTAGGGAGTACAATAGGAAAAGAGCTACATCAATTTGCAGGATCCGATCAAGAGCGTGTTTTAGATTTTCAAAAAATGTTAGATGATAAGGAGATTAAGGCAATTTGGTGTGCAAGAGGAGGATATGGAACGGTGCGAATTATTGACCATATTGATTTTTCTAATCTACTCAAGAATCCTAAGTGGATTGTAGGGTATTCTGATATTACAGTACTGCATTCAGAAATTCACAACTTAGGAGTATGTTCTCTACATGCTCCCCTAGCTATTGATATCCATAAAGGTACAAAGGTCTCAATGACTTCTTTAAGAGATATTCTTTTTGGGAAAGAAGTGGAGTATTCTATTTCTTCTTCAAAGAAAAATATTCTTGGGGAATGCCAAGGAAAACTTGTAGGAGGGAATCTATCGATGCTATATTCTTTGTGTGGGTCTAAATCTTCATTAGACACTTCGGGTAAGATTTTATGTATTGAAGATTTAGATGAATATCTTTATCATATTGATCGTATGTTACAAAACTTGAAACGAAATGGTTTTTTTGATAATCTATCAGGATTGATTGTTGGTGGAATGACTAAAATGCATGATAATAATATTCCTTTTGGTAAAAAGCCTAAAAAAATAATTTTGGATATTGTCAAAGAATATGGATTTCCAGTGGTGTTTAATTTCCCTATGGGACATATTGAAGATAATCATGCTTTGATAATGGGGGCAGAAGCTTCTTTACGGGTAGATGCAGATCAGATAACATTAAAATACATATAGTTATGGCAGAGCATAATGCCCTTGGTAAAAAAGGAGAACAATTGGCAATTGATTTTTTGAGTAAAAAGGGGTATGTTATTTTAGAAAAGAATTATCGATATCTTAAATTTGAAGTTGATATTATTGCTCAAAAAGGAGATACTTTGATTGCTGTAGAAGTAAAAACCAGAAGTACTCCAGAGTTTGGAGATCCTCAAGATTTTGTAAAACCTAAACAAATACAGTCTATGGTTAAGGTGGTGGATTATTACGTAACAGAGCAAGATCTTGATGTAGAAGTGAGGTTTGATATTGTAGCAATTATTAAAAATACCTTAGGTACTCAAATCGAGCATTTAGAAAATGCATTTTATCATTTTTGATTTTTTGATAAAAATTTAATATTTTTACTTATGTTACAATAATCAATTTAGTAACAATATAATTTTATATAAGAAAAACAACACACTTATGATACAGGGGACATTAGATCTTGACGGAGAATCAATCAAAGTAGTAAACTATCATTATTTGATCACACAAGGAACAGATCATAACGGTATGGTGCATTCTAGCCCAGTAGCGGGTAAAATCACAGTATCGCTGGAGGTTACTAAAGCACAGGATACAATGCTTAATGATTGGGCTTTATCTCGAACAGCTACAAAAAAAGGCGAATTGCATATTATGGATAGTAAAGGAATGCAAGTACGTAAAAAGATAGGTTTTGATTTTGGGTATTGTGTTCGTTATGAGGACAGTATGGAGACAGAAGGAACGTCGCAAAACATAGTTCGAATTGTTATTAGTTGTGGACAGGTTGGTTTTGGAGATGCAGCAAAACATGAAAACAATTGGCCACAGGTACGACAGAACTAGATAAAAAACTATTTTTCTTCTTATAGATCTATAAGTTCTAATAAATAGTAATCATTTAGTATAGACAATACAATAAGAGCATATTTTTTTTATGCTCTTATATTTTTTGCAGATGTGCCTTGAGAGGTTGTAATGCTTTTAATACACTATGAATAGAATTGACGTTGTCAAAAGTTAGTAATAATCGCAATCCATTTCTGGTTTGTTTCTCTTTCATTTTACAAACATTTGAATGTTGTTGTACAAATTGCAATACACTAGTGAATACGGGGCTTTGATAAAAAGGAGATTGTTGATCACTAATAAAATAACCAATAAGCCTGTCTTGTTTCATAATAATTTTTTCAAGACCTATAGTTGTTGCAATCCATTTTATCCTAACAGAATTTAGTAAATCTATAGCAGGGGCTGGTAATTCCCCAAAACGATCTATTAATCGTTTTTCATATGCTTGTAATGTCGATTCATCTTTAATTGTAGTAAGCTCTGTATAAAGACTCAGTCGTTCGGTTATATTATTGATATAATCATCAGGAAATAATAATTCAAAATCAGTGTCAATCTGTGTGTCTTTTAAAAATACAATTTCCTTAGCTTCATCTTTATAAAGTTCTTTGAACTCATTTTCTTTAAGCTCTTCTATTGCTTCGTTCAGGATTTTTTGATAGGTGTCAAAACCAATTTCATTAATAAACCCACTTTGTTCTCCTCCAAGAAGATCACCAGCTCCTCTAATTTCAAGATCTTTCATTGCGATATTAAAACCACTACCCAGCTCAGAGAATTGTTCTAGAGCAGTGATACGCTTTCTGGCATCTTCTGTCATAGCCGAATAAGGAGGGGTAATAAAATAGCAGAATGCTTTTTTGTTACTTCGTCCAACACGCCCTCTCATCTGGTGTAAATCTGAAAGACCAAAATTATTGGCGTTATTAATAAAGATGGTATTTGCATTTGGTACGTCTAATCCACTTTCTACAATAGTGGTAGCGATCAATACATCAAACTCTCCGTTCATAAAAGAAAGCATAAGAGTCTCTAGTTTTTTACCTTCCATTTGTCCATGGCCAATACCTACTTTGGCATCAGGAACCAATCGTTGTATCATTCCAGCGACTTCCTTTATATTTTCAATTCTATTGTTTATAAAATATACTTGACCCCCACGTTGTATTTCATAACTTACAGCATCTCTTATGGTCTCTTCGTTAAACCGTATTACATTGGTCTCAATAGGATATCTATTAGGAGGAGGGGTGGTAATCGTAGATAAATCTCTTGCGGCCATAAGGCTAAACTGTAGTGTTCTTGGGATAGGAGTAGCAGTAAGTGTTAATGTGTCAACGTTTTCTTTTATCGTTTTAAGTTTGTCTTTTACAGAGACTCCAAACTTTTGTTCTTCATCAATTACCAATAGCCCAAGGTCTTTGAATTTTACAGACTTATTAACTAGCTGATGTGTACCAATAATAATATCGACCTTGCCAGTAGCTAGCTCCTCTAATGTTTGTTTTCTTTGCTTTGCTGTACGAAAACGATTAATGTAGTCAACTGTGACAGGAAAATCCTTGAGCCGTTCTCTAAAGGTTTTTGCATGTTGAAATGCAAGAATTGTAGTTGGAACTAGAATAGCAACTTGTTTGCCATTATCAACGGCTTTGAATGCCGCACGAATAGCTACCTCAGTTTTACCAAAACCAACATCTCCACATATAAGTCGATCCATTGGGAGCTCACTTTCCATATCTTTTTTCACAGCCTCGGTAGCGGTACTCTGGTCAGGAGTGTCTTCATAGATAAAAGAAGCTTCCAATTCGTGTTGTAGATAACTATCTGGATTGTATTGAAATCCTTTTTGTAATTTCCGTTTAGCATATAACTGGATTAGGTTAAAAGCAATATGTTTTACCCGTGCTTTGGTTTTTTGTTTTAATGTTTTCCAGACTTTTGAGCCTAATTTATAGATTTGAGGAGGTTTACTATCTTTTCCATTATATTTTGAAATTTTATGAAGAGAGTGAATACTTAAATATAATACATCTCTTTCTCCATAAATTAACTTGATAGCTTCTTGTTTTTTACCTTCTACATCTATTTTTTGTAACCCACCAAATTTACCTATCCCATGATCAATGTGTGTTACATAATCGCCAACTTCGAAATTGGTAAGTTCTTTTAGGGTGATTGCTTGTTTTTTGGCATACCCGTTTTTAAGATTAAATTTATGATAGCGTTCAAATATTTGATGATCGGTATAACAAACGATCTTATTATGGTGATCTGTAAATCCTTGAAATGCAGAGAAAACGATAGTTTCATATTGTTTAACATCAAGATCGGCATCATCAAAAATATCATGAAAACGTTTTGCCTGTTGTTCACTCACACAAAAGATATAATTCTTGTATTCTTTTTGACTATTTTCATTTAGATTTTGAATGAGTAAATCAAATTGTTTGTTGAAAGAGGGTTGAGGTTTGGTGTCAAATTTTATACTGTATTCAGCCTTGGTCAGTGGGTGGTTACCAATTTCAACCAATGAAAAATCTAGTAGTTGCTTTTTTATAAGTTCTGATGTGGCAAAGAGTTCTTGGGGAGTACTGTGTTTAATATCTTTTGAGAGTGTTTTGAAAGCTATTTCTGCTTTTTCAAAATTCTTATCTATCCTCGCGGATAGAAAGTCAATATCTTTTGCAAAGACAATAGTTTTTGAGGAAATGTATTTTAAGAAGCTTTCTCGTGTTTCCTGCAATGCTTTGTTCTCTACATTTGGGATAATGGATATTTTTTTTATTTGATCTGTAGATAATTGTGTTTCTACATCAAAGGTTCTAATGCTATCTACTTGATCGCCAAAAAACTCAATTCGATAGGGTTGATCATTACTGAAAGAAAATACATCTACAATTCCACCACGAACAGAAAATTCACCAGGTTCTGTAACAAAATCTACTCTTTGAAACTGATATTCGAATAAGACTTCATTTACAAAGTCTAAAGAAAGCGTATCGTTGGCGTTAATTTTTAAGGTGTTTTTTTCTAGCTCTTTTCGGGTAACCACTTTCTCAAACAAAGCATCTGGATATGTAATAATCAGTGCTGGTTTTTTTCTTGAATTTATACGATTTAATACTTCGGCCCTCAGTAGTACATTGGCATTGTCAGTTTCTTCAATTTGATACGGTCGGCGATAACTCCCTGGGTAGAAAAGTACATTTTTGTCTCCCAGTAATTGTTCTAAATCATTTAGATAATAAGCAGCTTCTTCTTTGTCATTAAAAATGCACAGAAAAGGTTGTTCTGTAAGTTTAAAACTATTTTCGATAATAAAGGATAGCGATGATCCTATAGCTCCTTGCAAGTGTGTTTTTGCTTTAGGTTGGGCAATAGCTTTTTCCAGTTTCTGTAATTGAAGAGACTGTGCAATAATTTGCGAGATTATAGATGTACTCACGTAAAGGGTTTTATCACAAATATAGGTGCAATATCGATTTCAGGCAAAGAGATTCTTGGTTTCTTGCTCAAATTCTACAATCAATTGATCAAAATATTAGATAGTTTTTTATAAAAGTCACTTTTATCAATGAAGTTATGCTGGTTATATTTATAGGGGTTTGTAGGAAGATTATTGTTATTAGAATGAGGTGTAATTATAAATAAAAATAAAAAAATACATTTTTTTTGCTCAGTTTCAAAAAACGGTACTTCTATGCTTTAATATTGCAGTATGAATGATCAAATAAGGTTATTCTATTTCGCAAGATAATATGATTGTCAGTGATAATTATGGATAAAATCTTCAATTTTTTTAATCTTGATATGGGTAGGACTAAGTCTAGATTAATTTTTGAATGATGAAGGGTGGGGTTACCTCTTCTTTCCATAGGCAAGCTAATCTTTGTGATTCTTTTAAACCTTCCTGTATTTTGGTATGGGAGGGTTTAATTAAAAATATGTTCACTAAAAAATATAATTATGAGAAACTTTCTTAGCATTACTCTAATACTAATTTCAGCTCTTGGTGTTGCGTAAACTGCAAATAGCTCTTTAATAGCATATTGGCCATTTGATGGAAATGCAAATGATATAAAAGGAAATAATAACGGAGTTGTTTTTGGGAATGTTACGCCAGTCAAAGGAATAGACGGCAAGAATAATGGAGCATTTCATTTTGATGGAGTTGATGACTATATTAAAATTAATACTCCTCAAATTCCAGAAATTACTATTGCATTTTGGATAAAACCTGATGTACTTAATAGTGATATGAGATTGATATCAAGTATAGGTGGTAATTCATCAAATGTTTTTTCATTACGATATGCAAATAATACGATACAATCATGGAGCCCATGGAGTCCAATTATTTATGGATATGATGAAACTAATAAAGGTAAATGGTCTTTGGTGTGCGTAACAATTGACGCTAACAAAAACATAACAGGATATTTAAATGGTGTTATAGGAGGTACTCAGAAAATTGATTTTCAGTGGGCGACACATTTGGGAATAGGAAGAAAGTTCTTTTTTAATAATGTGGGGTATGGTAATGACTTTAAGGGAAGTGTGGATGAACTGATGGTGTTTAATAAAGTGTTATCAAAACAAGAAATTCAAGAACTTTATGACAGCTCAGGCGGAGTGTCTAGTTTTTGTCAAACCATTTATTGTAACAACGGCAAAGTTGGTATAGGAACCACAACTCCAGATTCTAAACTTACTGTAAAAGGGAAAATTCATGCAGAAGAGGTAAAGATAGATTTAAGTGTCCCTGCTCCAGACTATGTGTTTAAAAAAGAATATGATTTGCTATCTATAGAAGAAGTGCAAGCGCACATAAAAGAAAAAGGGCACTTACCTAATATTCCTTCTGCAATAGAAATGGAGACAAATGGTGTGGAATTGGGAATTATGAATATGAAATTACTAGAAAAGATTGAAGAACTTACTTTATATACAATAGATCAGGAGAAAAAGATAAAACAACAGCAAGAAGTCAACAGTGTATTAGAAGAAAGATTGATGCTATTAGAAAATAAAGTAAATAACTAGGTAACAAATACACGATCTCTGACATTAACAAGTATTCAAAATAAAATCAAAATATTTCGGGTAACCGATTTTTACATTAGTCCTACTTTGTCATCTTAGGTTTGATTGTTCTTTTCTTGGTCTCTTAGTAGTTGTTTGATGTATCTTTGATGCTGTTCAAGAATTAGATTTATAGCTAATTGCGGAGTTTCTATTTTAG
>NZ_PGUB01000084.1:0-21213 GCF_002924285.1 Aquimarina sp. I32.4
TCTAGGTAATTCCCTGTTTCCTTTGCCAGATTCAAGAAAGAAAATATCATCACTCTCTACAATACCTTCAAAACCATTAGGAACAGCCCCTTCAAAGGCACTTAATATCTTATGCCGCCAGTCAAATGAAGTTTGGAGACAGATACCTGTCTGTTCAGCACATTTCTTTATCGAATTGCCTAATAGCATATGGTACAAATAAACACTAAGCAAGTTCCCCTTTTTTAAACCAAAAGTAACTTTACCTGTAGTTTCCCTAAAATACTTCTTGCACGATTTACAAAAATAACGTTGCACACCATTAGCCTTGCCATTTGCACGGATATCGATGTCTTGACAATTAGGGCAATGTAGTGACTGGATTTGTTGCACCTCGGAATGAACAGTATACAAGTCAGGCTCTGAAGGATCGACCATAGATAATAGCTCCCTAATTACGGTCTCACGACCCAATTCATCTAGGCTTTTGAAAAATTCTGTGAAAGATTCTGGTACCATTTGCACTTGTTTTAAAACAAAGATAACTAGTTAAGTCGTATTATAGAATATAGCTTTTCTTTTTTATTGAACTTAAGAAACTAATATGTAAATAGAGCTTGCATTTTTTAAGGTATTTTGATGAGAAGTTATAAATTTCACTTTATCCTTTTTTTATATTTAAATTCTTTTTTTACTAGAATAATTACCTTTTTGAAGTTTAATATTCTTTGTATGTTTGTTTGAAATTAGGTTTAAGATTGATTCTTATCTCTTATTAGAATGCATATGAAAGTTATTTACTTGTTTGTTGTATTAAGGTGTTTTGTGCCTACTTTGTATTCTATGCAAAAGCAGAAAGAGGTAGATTCTATTTCTTCAGATTCGTTACAACAAAAATTATTAGTAGAACTGAAACTATTGTTTTGGAAGAGTGAAAATAAAGGTTCAGTTCTTAGAAATAAAATAGCTAGTGCATATCTTTTTAAGGCCAAAAAAATAATGGATAAAGAAAAGATAGCCGATGGATATCAAATGTTTCTTTCTATCTATAAAAAAGATTCTCATATATCATTACAATATGTAGACTCTATTATAGGGGTAACTAAAGAGTTGAAAAATAATCATTATCCTTCTACAGGATATATGATGAAAGGAAATATATTAAGCGCAATAGAACAGTATGATGAAGCATTAAAAGCATATTTGATTGCTAAACAATATGCAGAAAGGAATAATAATGCACAACAATTGATTGGTTTAAAGCATAATATAGCATTGTTGAAAACTACTTTAGGAAAAGAGAAAGAAGCTTTGCAAGTATATAGAGATAATTATAATTCTTTAGAAAAACAAGGTAGTGTTATAAAGCATAGTCAGATTTATATAGCCACGTTGTATAAATTATCGGATAGTTATAATGGAATTAAACGCTATGATTCTGCATATTTTTATCTAAAAAAAGGTATTAAAGCTAGTCTGTCTAATAAGTATAAGTTTTATTACCCGAATTTTTTATTTATTTATGGAATCAATAGCTACCACAGAGAGGAGTATCAATCCGCTATTGATAGTTTGAGAAAAGCATTGGTTTTATCCAAAGAAGATGTGAATGATATAAATGTAAGAAAGGGGTATTTGTATTTAGGGAAAATCTATTTACATCTAAAAGAAGAAGGGAAAGCACTATACTATTTAAAAAAAGTAGATGAAATAACTACTGAATCAAACTACAGATTAGAAATAGGGGAGACGTTTACATTATTACTGGATTATTATAAAAAGAATAAAGATCAACATAATCAGTTAGAAATAATGGAAAAAATGCTACGGTATGAAAGCATTTCTAATATAAAATATAATCGATTAAATAACTCCATTGTAAAAAAGTATGATATCCCACAATTGATCAAAGATAAAGATCAATTGATAAGTGAAATTAGAAATGACAATAAGTTTTTGACTTATACATCAATATCTTTTAGTGTTTTTTTGATCATATCAGTGAGTTCTTTTTATATTTATTTTTCTAAGAAAAGGAAAAATAAATATAAAATTCAATTAAATAAAGAACTAGAGAAGGTTAAAGCTATAGAAGATAAGAAGGTAAAGGTTGTGAAATCGAATAAGGATCTTTCTGCTAAATTAATAAAGGAAATACTTGATAAGTTGAATGATTTTGAATGTAATCAAGGATATTTAAAAAACGACCTTACTCTAATTAAGGTTTCAAAAAAAATAAAAACAAATTCTACCTATTTATCTAAAGTGATCAATATGGAAAAGCAAAAGAATTTTGCAAATTATATTAATGATTTAAGAATAGAATATTGTGTAAGTCAAATAGAAACTAATGAAAAGTTTAGACAATATTCTATCAAGTCAATTGCAAAGGAGGTCGGTTTTAATAATATACAATCTTTTGCAAAAGCTTTTTTTAAGAATAAAGGGTGTAATCCAGTAGAATATGTAAAAAGAGTTACGGGCTAGTTAGTCGTGATCCTTTTATCTTTAAGGAAATAGGTAAATATTTATAAAATTTAAGTTTTAATGTAAGATTAAACGATCTCAATAAAGATTAACTTCTTATTTTTAAAATCTAAAAGAATCAAATTAAAATATAATGAAAGGAAAAAATAAAATCAAGCTTCAAAAAATTAAAATTGCAAAATTAGATGATTCAATGAAATTTCGGATTAAGGGAGGAGATGATTTTGGGAAAACTAATAGTGCTGGTTGTGTTTCACAACCCCCTTGTCAATCGATAATTGATGTAGCTGATGAATAAGAAGCCATGTATGTAATTATAGTATATAGAGGTGCAATTCTTGATGTATTTTGTTTAATTTAAAATTCAGTTCAGATAGGGGTGAATTTACGTTTTGGAGAAAATATAGATAGAATATCTAAAATAAAAAAGCCCAGTTTGTAAGACACAAACTGGGCTTTTAAAATTGAGGGTTTTTAACTAATTAATCTCTAAGAATACTTCTTGAAATTACGATTCTCTGTATTTCAGAAGTTCCCTCATATATCTGAGTTATTTTAGCATCTCTCATTAAGCGTTCTACATGGTACTCTTTAACAAAACCATTACCTCCATGAACCTGCACAGCTTCAACAGCAACATCCATTGCTACCTCAGAAGCATATAATTTTGCCATTGCACCAGAAAGATCATAATTCTCATGATTGTCTTTATCTTTTGCCGCTTTGTATACAAGCATTCTTGCAGCCTCAATTTTGGTGTGCATGTCAGCAAGTTTAAAAGCGATAGCTTGATGATTCATTATTTCTGTTCCAAAAGCTTTACGTACTTTAGAATATTCTTTTGCCAGTTCATAAGCTCCAGAAGCAATTCCTAAAGCTTGTGCTGCAATACCAATTCGGCCACCAGCTAGTGTTTTCATAGCGAATTTGAATCCAAAACCATCTTCTCCAATTCGATTTTCTTTAGGAACTCTTACATCATTAAATATAAGAGAGTGAGTGTCACTACCTCTTATTCCAAGTTTATCTTCTTTTGGGCCAATTTCAAACCCTTCCCATCCCTTTTCAACTATAAAAGCATTGATACCTTTATGTTTTTTTTCTCTATCTGTTTGGGCAATAACCAAATAATAATCTGCAGAGTTACCGTTGGTGATCCAGTTTTTTGTACCATTAAGGATATAATGATCTCCTTTATCTATAGCAGTTGTTTTTTGAGAAGTGGCATCACTACCTGCTTCAGGTTCCGATAGGCAGAAAGCTCCTATTGATTCTCCTGTAGTAAGCTTGGTTAGGTATTTTTCTTTTTGCTCAGCATTTGCATATGTGTCAAGTCCCCAGCATACCAGAGAATTATTTACAGAGACAATAACAGAGCAAGAGGCATCTATTTTAGATAATTCTTCCATTGCAAGAACGTAAGAAATTGTATCCATTCCACCTCCACCATATTCAGGAGAAGCCATCATACCAAGAAAGCCAAGTTCTCCCATTCTTTTTACTTGTTCAGTGGGAAATTCTTGCTTGTTGTCGCGTTCGATTACACCGGGTAATAATTCTGATTTGGCAAAATCACGAGCTGCGTCTCGGATCATTAACTGCTCTTCTGATAATTTGAAGTCCATATTTCTTTATAATTTACTATGCGTGCATAACACGAAATTCGTACTTTTTAATGAAAAAAAAATGGGATACCCCCCCTTTTTTTAGTAATTCTACAAATATAAGCTATAATATAATAGTTTTACTGTTTTTTTGATTTTTTGAGAAAATCACTTTTGGTCATATATGTCGGGGAATTTTTGTGCATTCTTTGATAAACCATCTAAGTTGTTTTTCTCCTATAAAAAAGATCTCCCTTAATTTACTATATTTTTATTTTTATTTCAGGTTTTACCGTATTTAGTTTTTTATATTTGTGAAATCACATTTGATTGTAATTCGATTTATTGTAATATCAAGAAATATGACTCAACTCTAACCTCCGTATGGAGGATTATTTTTAATTTAAAAGTACGATAGTAAATATGTTGTTTTTTGAAATATGTTTTTGAAAATACAATTGGTTATTCAATAAATTGAAATTTTAAAAATGAAAGAGTTATTAAGTAAATACGAAAATAAAACACCTGAAATAGTTTTTAATTGGAAGGATTCTGAAACCGAAGCCGAAGGATGGACTGTTATAAATTCTCTTAGAGGAGGAGCAGCTGGAGGAGGTACAAGAATGCGTAAAGGATTGGATATGAATGAGGTTCTTTCTTTGGCAAAAACTATGGAGGTTAAGTTTACAGTATCTGGTCCCTCAATAGGAGGAGCAAAGTCAGGTATTAATTTTGATCCTGATGATCCACGCAAAAAAGGAGTGCTTAAACGATGGTATAAAGCAGTCTCTCCGTTATTAAAAAGCTATTATGGAACTGGTGGAGACCTTAATGTAGATGAGATACATGAGGTGATCCCTATTACCGAAGAATGTGGTGTATGGCACCCTCAAGAAGGAGTTTTTAATGGTCATTTTCAACCTACAGAAGCAGATAAGATTAATAGAATAGGACAGTTGCGCCAAGGAGTAATCAAGGTGCTGGAAAATACTATGTTCTCTCCCGATGTAGATAAAAAATATACTGTAGCAGACATGATTACAGGATATGGAGTTGCAGAAGCAGTAAGACACTATTACACTATCTATGGCGGCGAAGTAAAAGGAAAGAGAGCTGTAGTGCAAGGTTTTGGTAATGTAGGCTCGGCAGCAGCTTATTATCTTTCAGAGATGGGAGCAAAAGTTGTGGGAATTATTGATCATGCTGGTGGATTGATCAAAGAAGAAGGTTTTTCTTTTGAAGAGATTAAGGAATTGTATCTAAATAAAAAAGGGAATAAGTTATATAAAGAGCAACTTATTCCTTTTGAAGAAATGAATGAAAGAGTATGGTCGTTACCAACAGAGATTTTTGCACCTTGTGCGGCATCTAGATTGATTACCAAAGACCAGATAACAAAAATGATTGACTCTGGATTAGAAGTTATCTCATGTGGAGCGAATGTTCCTTTTGCAGATAGTGAAATATTCTTTGGGCCTATTATGGAATATACCGATGAGAAAGTAAGTTTGATACCTGACTTTATTTCTAATTGTGGAATGGCAAGAGTCTTTGCATATTTTATGGAAAGAAAAGTGCAAATGACAGATGAAGCTATTTTTAAAGATACCTCAGAAACGATAAAGAAAGCAATTCAGGATCTTTATAATAATAAACAAACAAAAACCAATATAAGTAAGACAGCATTTGAGATAGCCCTCAAACAGCTAGTCTAAATATTAATTGTATTAACCAAGTAAAACTATGTTCAAGTATTTTTTAGGGAGCAGTCCAAAATGGTTTAAAGCCGTAATGGTAGGATTTTTAATTTTTAATGTATTTTCTTATTTCTTTTTAGGACCAACAATAACGTCCTGGTTGTTTATAGCAGAATTTATATTTACGCTGGCAATGGCTCTTAAATGTTACCCGTTGCAATCGGGAGGATTATTAGCCATCCAAATATTAGCATTAAATCTTACTACATCAAAAAATGCATACCATGAAGTTGATCAGAACCTAGAAGTGGTTTTACTATTGGTTTTTATGGTGGCAGGAATATATTTTATGAAACCTTTACTGATGTATATCTTTAGTAAAGTTTTCACAAAAATAAAATCTAAAGTGGTATTGTCGCTGTTATTTGTATTTCTAGCGGCAGTACTTTCTGCATTTTTAGATGCATTGACTGTAACTGCTGTATTGATAAGTGTTGCAGTAGGGTTTTATGGTGTGTATCATAAGATTCATTCAGGATCAGGAGATTATAATGAGAGTGGTGTGCTGGATAAAAAAGAATTGAGTGGAGAGACTCTAGAGCAATTCAGAAGCTTCTTGCGAAGCTTAGTGATGCATGGAGTTGTGGGTACAGCACTAGGAGGTGTGTGTACCTTGGTAGGAGAACCTCAAAACTTATTGATAGGTGAGCGAATGGGATGGGATTTTATACAATTCTTTCTGAAAATGGCACCAATTTCATTGCCAGTTTTTGGGGCAGGAATGATTACAACAGTAATTTTAGAAAGCACAAAATCATTTGGTTTTGGAGAGAAATTACCAGAGGTAGCTAGAAAAATTATAGAAAATTATACAGAAGAAGAGGATGCAAATCGGTCAGAAAAATCCAAATATGGATTAATAGTTCAGGCAGTATCTGCATTACTTTTGATTGCAGGTCTGGCATTGCATTTAGCGCCAGTTGGATTAATAGGTTTAGCGTTAATTATAGTGCAAACTGCTTTTATGGGAATTACTGAAGAGCACCAACTAGGAAAAGCTTTTGAAGAAGCTCTACCTTTTACAGGATTGATCGTCGTTTTCTTTGTTATTGTAGCAATGATCCATGATCAACATCTCTTTAAGCCAATTATTGATTGGGCATTAACCTTAGACGCAAGTCAACAACCGTCAATGTTTTATGTGGCAAATGGAGTCTTGTCAATGATCAGTGATAATGTCTTTGTGGCAACTGTTTATATAGGAGAAGTTAAGCAAGCGTTTGATAATGGAGTGATATCAAGAGAGCAGTTTGAGAAACTTGCTATTGCAATTAATACAGGTACAAATTTACCAAGTGTTGCAACACCAAATGGTCAGGCAGCGTTTTTATTCTTGTTAACTTCCTCTTTGGCACCATTGATTGGATTGTCTTATACCAAAATGGTGAAAATGGCTTTTCCTTATACAATAGTTCTTGGAGGTATTGGTTTATTAGGGATAATATATATACTATAAAATAAGACATACTTAACCTACAGAATTAACGTTAGTATACTAAACTACTAAACTACTAAATTAACGAAATCAAAATGACATATTTATCAATGCTTGGCGCTTTGGCCCAGAATACCCCAGAAATTGAGACACCAGTAGAAGAGACTTCATTATCGATCATGGATCTTTTACTTAGTGGAGGAACAGGAGCGATAGTTATTATAGGAATCCTTTTTGTATTGCTGTTTGTTGCAGTATACATTTATTTTGAAAGAATATTTGCTATTAAAGCTGCTTCAAAATATGACGAAGGCTTTATGGATAAGATTAGAGATAGTGTAGTAAACGGTAAAATAGAAGCAGCAAAGATACTTTGTGCTCAAACAAATAATCCTATTGCTAGATTAACAGAAAAAGGAATTTCTAGAATAGGTCATTCTTTAGAAGATATAAACAAAGCAATAGAAAATGCAGGTAGACTTGAGGTGTATAAGCTAGAGAAAAATGTAAGTATTTTAGCTACCGTAGCAGGGGCTGCTCCTATGATTGGTTTCTTAGGAACAGTAATTGGTATGATTATAGCATTCCATAATCTGGCATCGAGTTCAGGAACTGCTGATATGGGAGTTTTGGCAGAAGGTATTTATACCGCTATGACAACAACTGTTGGAGGATTGGTAGTTGGTATTATAGCCTATATAGGTTATAACCATTTGGTAGTAAGAACAGATAAGGTGATTCATAGTATGGAAGCTAACACGGTTGATTTCTTAGATTTGTTAAACGAACCTGCATAATATGAATTTGAGAGGAAGAAACAAAGTAAGCCCAGAATTTAGTATGTCATCTATGACAGATATTGTATTTCTGTTATTAGTGTTTTTTTTACTAACATCTCCTGCGATTACTCCAGAAGCTCTGGATTTGATATTGCCTAAGGCAAAAGGAAAAAGTTCTAATGTGCAGAATATATCTGTAAGTATTACTAATAAATTGCAATACTATATAGACGAGGAGCGTATAAGTCAAAGTAGTTTAGAATCAACATTAGTATCTAGACTAGAAGGAAAAAAAGAACCTACGATTATTCTCAGAGCAGAAGAAGGAGTTCCTATAGAGAAGGCGGTTGGAGTAATGGATATTGCAAATCGAAATAAATTTAAAGTAATATTGGCTGTTAGGCCAGAGTGAAAATGATAAAGCTAGATACAAAACATAAAAGAAAATCATTTGTACTTACAGTACTAGTACATTTAGGTATTATTTTCTTGCTGTTTTATCTGAGTTTAAATTATATAGATGTAGAAGAAGAAAGTGGTATTGCTGTAAATTTTGGAACTACAATGACTGGGTCAGGAAAAACTCAACCTGATAAACCAATTAAGTCATCTCCAAGACAGACAAGCCCAGAGGTGTCTTCTTCTACCCCAGAACCACAAGAAGAGTCTCCTGAGATTAAAGATAAGGTTATAACTCAAGATATAGAAGATGCACCTATAATTGAGAAAAAACTAAAAAAGCAACCTAAAAAAAAGGTGGAGAAGACAAAAGAGGTATCTAAGGATAATCGCAAGGAAACTTCAAAAAGTAAAGTAGAGAATAAACTTACGGAAAAAAAAGAGGAGAAAAAGCCGGACCCAAAGCCAGATAAATCTACATTGGATGTATTAAATAGTTTTTCCAACGGACCGAAAAATGATGGAAAAGCTAAAGGTGGAGAAGGGGATGATAATTCTCCTGGTGATAAAGGAAGCCGTGATGGAGATCCTAACGCCAAAGCGTATTATGGGACAGGAAAAGGACTGGATGGTGATGGTAATTATAGACTAGGAGGAAGAAAAGCACTTAATAAAAAAAAGCTTTTACCTGATTGTAATGAATCAGGAATTGTTGTGGTGCGGATAGAGGTAAACCAAAGTGGTAAAGTAGTAAAAGCAACACCTGGTGTCAAAGGAACAACCAATAGTGCTTCTTGCTTAATGGAACCTGCAAAAAAAGCGGCTATGGCTACCAAATTTAATAGTGATTCTAAAGCTCCTGTAAAGCAAGTAGGAACCATTATTTATCAGTTTCAAATTTCAGAATAATTATAGTGTATGAATTATAGGGAGACCCTGAATTGGATGTTTGCCCAATTACCGATGTATCAACGTCAGGGAGCTAGTGCGTATAAAATAGATCTTCAAAATACTATTCAGCTAGCCGCATATCTCAAAAACCCAGAGAACGCGTTTAAGAGTATTCATGTAGGAGGGACAAATGGTAAGGGTTCTGTGAGCCATATGCTGGCTTCTGTAATGCAGGAAGCAGGGTATAAAGTTGGGCTGTATACTTCTCCGCATCTCAAGGATTTTAGAGAACGTATTCGGGTGAATGGAGAGAAGGTGTCCGAAGCATATGTAGTAGATTTTATAGCAAGTCATCAGCGTTATTTTGAAACCAATCAGTTGTCATTTTTTGAAATGACAGTAGGAATGGCATTTCAATATTTTGCTACATCAGAAGTAGATATAGCAATCATAGAGGTTGGACTAGGTGGTAGATTGGATTCTACTAATATTATTACTCCAGAAATATCTGTTATTACTAATATTGGGTTAGATCACACTCGTTTTTTGGGAGATACTATACCAAAAATAGCAAAAGAAAAAGCTGGGATTATCAAAAAGAATATACCTGTTGTTATAGGTAAAACTATAAAAGAAGCAGAAGAAGTTTTTGTAAAGACATCAAGAAAGCTTCATAGTAGGTTATACATTGCAGAGGGTTTTGAAGGAGAAGCATATACTTCTGATCTGAAAGGGTATTATCAGAAGGAAAATATAAAGACAGTTTTGCAGACAGTAGAGGTGATGAAATCTGTAGGCTGGGAAATATCTGATCAGTCTATAAAAGAAGGTTTACTACAAGTGAGAAAAAACACTCATTTATTAGGTAGATGGTATATATTACAAGAAGAACCAAAAGTAATTTGTGATACTGCTCATAATGAAGGTGGGTTATTGTTTGTTATGAAGCAACTGTCTGATGAGAAATACGATCGTCTTCATATTGTTTTAGGGGTTGTTGATGATAAAGATTTGGATACGATTTTGCCTTTATTTCCAATGCATGCACAATACTATTTTGCAAAACCAGATATTTTGAGGGGGCTAGATGCAGAAAAACTGAAGAAAAAAGCAGTAGAGTTTAATTTAGTAGGGAAAAAATATGACTCGGTTACAGATGCGTATGAATCTGCATTACAGCAAGCTACAAGTAATGATGTTGTGTATGTAGGGGGGAGTACATTTGTAGTTGCAGAAATACTCTGATTTTTGCAAAAAAACTTTTGGTAGACAAAAAAACTATGTTATATTTGCATCCGCAATCACAATATGGATTGTGCTTTTAGGGCGCTTAGCTCAGTTGGTTCAGAGCACTTGGTTTACACCCAAGGGGTCAGGGGTTCGAATCCCTTAGCGCCCACTACGATTTACAGATGTTGTAAATTGTGTTTAGGATGATAAGTTGATAAAATCATTTTAATAATAATATTGTTTTAGGGCGCGTAGCTCAGTTGGTTCAGAGCACTTGGTTTACACCCAAGGGGTCAGGGGTTCGAATCCCTTCGCGCCCACAGAAATAAAAAATCCATACAATTTTGTGTGGATTTTTTGCTTTTATACTATTCTTAATTTGTAATTTTCTAGGATCAAGCACAAAACCTATGTTTGTGCAAATATTCTAGTTTGTTTAATATCAATATGGGGAGAAGTGGTTTTGATGCAGAACTCACTTTTTTGTAATTACGTAGTTTTTATGTGTTTTTAGGAGGTATGTGTGTATTTTCCTTTTTAATTCAAATAAAAGAATGACTCAAATACTTTATTCATATATACATAAAGAAAATCATGAGTACTTATTACAAAATATAGCGCTTGATTTTCCAGTTCAATTTTATAAAAAGATTTTAAGATATAGAAGGTGGCAGGATGCGCAGTTGTCATTGTTGGGTAGGGTGCTCTTGGATAAAGGGTGTAGGAATATAAATAAAGAAATCAATCAAGAAAAAATACAATATACAGCGTATGGGAAACCATATATAGAAGAAGGAGGGGTGAAGTTTAATATTTCTCATTCGGGAAATATGGTTGTTTGTGTTGTGACAGAAGACTGTGAGGTGGGGGTGGATATAGAGGTGATTAGAGATGTAGATATTTGTGATTTTAAATCACAGATGACAACATTCGAATGGCAAAGAATAGTCTCTTCTCAGGATAGTAGGAATTCATTTTTTGAGTATTGGACACAAAAAGAAGCAGTTATAAAAGCGCATGGAATGGGGCTGTCAATTCCTTTAAAATCTTTTGAGATAGACAATAATCAAACAAATATAGAAGGGGTAGATTTTTTTACAAAAGAGGTTGATATCGATGATGGTTATAGGTGTTATTTAGCTTTTGATGATCAAGAAACAATGTTGGGTATGCGGTATAATATGATTAATGTTGATGAGTATTAAAGCTTCAGGTAGAGTAGAGAGAAACATGATTCTTATTTGTTGTAGTGTTATTTTTAAAGAATATAACGACTATTTAGAATAGAAAAGATAATTGTAATTGTGGCTGTCTAATAATAAGAGTAGGGTTGTATGATAAATTCGTTGCTTTTTATACCTGATATCTCAGGGTTTACGCATTTTGTTCAGAATACAGAGATTGCTCATAGTCAACATGTGATTTCTGAATTATTAGAGGTGCTCATTGAGGCTAATACTCAGGGTTTGAAATTGGCTGAAATAGAAGGGGATGCGTTGTTTTTTTATAAAGAAAATGAGATTCCTTCTCAAGAAAAGTTGTTAGCACAGGTTGAAACCATGTTTACTGCATTTTATAGCCACCTCAAACTTTTAGAGAAAAATCGTATTTGTCCTTGTAATGCATGTGCAACAGCGCCAAATTTACAATTGAAAATAGTAGTTCATTGTGGCGAATTACAATTTATTACAGTGCAGAATAAGCATAAGCCTTTTGGAGAATCAGTTATAGAAGCTCATAGATTGCTTAAAAATTCAATAGCAAGTGATAATTATGTTTTGATAAGTGATAAGGTGTCTGCAATTGTTGGGCTTCGAGAAAACTATAGGAGTAAGCTGTATGATTTTGTAAAAGGAGGAGGTGTGTATGATGGTAAAGAGATTGGTTATTTGTTTTCTACTATAGATAATTCAAAGTTAAAACTTAATTCATATGTGGTTCCGGAAGTGGTAGTGTTGGATCATCCCCCATCTGTAGTTTTGACTAAAGAGTTTGATGTAGAGGCAATACAATTACTGGAGTATATAACTAATTACAGTTATCGTCATTATTGGGTGAAAGGCGTTGATAAAATAGAGTATAATCCTGACGAAGTTACACGATCTGGTACAGAGCATGTGTGTGTTATTGATGGTAAACGATTAAATTTTACTACAATTACTAAAAAGGGAAATCCTGGTGAAATTGTATATGGAGAACGAACAACTGATGTTCCTTTAGAAGGTTTATGTCAGTTTTTTATTATAAAGTCGATATCTGATAAAAAATGTTTATTGACAATAGAAGTGTACCCAGAAACAAGATCTTTGTTGAGTAAAGTAATGCTGTTTCTGTTTGTCCAAAAAGCGATTAGAAAGTCTGTAAAGGCTTCTGTAGATAATTTAAAAGAGTATGTTCGGGGCAATACGAATATTGATTAAAGAAAGTCTAATATTCTTTCAAGTTTCATTCCTCGGGAGCCTTTGATAAGGATAGTGTTTTTTTTACTATTTAGGTTCCAGTTATTTTTTAAATCTTCATAAGAAGTATATTTCTTAATGCGGCTATCAGTATTTGTCGTTTCATAGAAAATATTTCCGATTAGGTATATTTTGTCGATCTCTACATTGCTTATTTGATCTACTATTTTTTGATGCTCTAGTAGAGATTCTTTACCTAACTCGAACATGTCTCCTAAAAAAACAATTTTATTTTTGTCGGGTAGTTTGGTAAAATTGGCTATGGCGGCTTCCATACTTGTTGGATTTGCGTTATAAGCATCAAGGATAATTGTGTGCTTTCCCTCTTTTATGATTTGTGAGCGATTATTGGTGGGGATATAAGATGCAATCGCTTTTTTGATAATGGATGTGCTAATTTTAAAATAATTTCCAATAGCAATAGCTGCTGCAATATTGGTAAAATTATATTCTCCAATTAGGTGACTAGAAATTGTTGTGTCGTTGTAATAGACGGCTACATTAGGTGTGCTGTTTGTGATAGAGATGTTAATATCACTCTCGCTAGAAGAGGTAGCAAAGCTGTAAATATTCATTCCAGAGGCAGCATCGGTGAGTTTTTTGTCATCACGATTTAGAAAAACGAGTTTGTTGTGTTTTTTTAAGTAATCATAAAGCTCTGTTTTTCCTTTTAGAACCCCTTCTATGCTTCCAAAACCTTCTAGGTGTGCTTTTCCTATGTTTGTAATATACCCATAATCGGGTTTTGCAATTTCACATAATAATTTTATTTCTTCTAGGTGATTGGCTCCCATTTCTACAATCCCAATTTGTGTTTCTTTTGTCATAGATAGCAAGGTGAGGGGAACGCCAATATGATTGTTTAAATTGCCAAGGGTAGCTGTTGTTTGAAAGCTTGAAGAGAGAACACTGTTGATGAGTTCTTTTGTAGTTGTTTTGCCATTACTACCAGTTAATGCTATGATGGGAGTATTAAGGTGATCACGGTGAAAAGAAGCGAGGTCTTGTAGTGTTTTGAGGGTGTCATTTACAAGAATATGTTTTTCTGAGGTTTTGTAAGTTGCTTCATCTATGATAGCATATGATGCTCCAAGTTCTAGAGCTTTTTGTGCATAAGTATTGCCGTTGAAATTTTCTCCTTTTAAAGCAAAAAATAGACTATTCTGTTTAATTTTTCTAGTATCAGTGCATACGCCATGACTGGATATAAACAATTGATGTATTTGATTGATAGTCATTAATTAGATGATGTTAAAAAAGCCCTGACAAAATTGTACAGGGCTTTGGTATTTATAAACGAACTTTGATTTATTTTTTATCTTTTAGGCTTCTGGTGTCTTGGTGTCTTTTTCTTTCTTGCTTTGGTTCCTACACGAGACATTGCGTTTCTGAAACCGATATAGTCGGTTGCCATGTCTTGAGGCATAAATCTTCTTTGTGCAGGGTCTAGCCAGTATGCTCTGTCTTTCCAAGAACCACCTTTGTATACACGTACCTTGTCATCTACGATTGTAGTTCTTTTGCTAGACTCATCATATCGTCGATCCATTTTGGTGCTATCTTCTGCGTCTGGGCCTACATGATGGATGGGAGCATTGTACATTCTTCTGTTAGGAGTATTTTCTTCTTGATACCCTTCGTAATATCTAGAAGAGCTTTTGTCACCATCTCTATAGTTTCTATTGTCACTATCGGTAAAGTTGGTTCTCATGTATGTTTCGTTCTCATCGATAGGAACTTGTAAAATTCCACCAGGTAATACACGAGCAATTATTTTACCATTACTAAGTGTATCATATACTATAGAATCGGTCATTACGATCTTTACAGTTCCGTCAGGATTAATAGCGTTTTTTGTATATACATTACCTCTGTAGTAGTTGAAATCATTGTACTCATCATCTACAATTGGTCTGTATACATCAGCAACCCATTCTGCAACATTTCCTGCCATGTCATATAATCCATAATCATTAGGATTGTATGATTTTACAGGAGCAGTAATATCGGCTCCATCATCACTCCATCCAGCGATTCCACCATAATCACCATCACCTTGTTTAAAGTTTGCTAATTGGTCTCCTCGTGTTCTTCTTTGCCCTGATCTGGTGTATTTTCCATTCCAAGGATATTTTTTTCTACCTCTATAAATATTATAGCTTCTGATCTCTACAAGACCTAAAGCAGCGTATTCCCACTCAGCTTCGGTTGGTAGTCTGTATTTAGGTAAAAGTAATCCATCTTTTCGTTGGATGTATAATCCTGTAGAATCATTGGTTTTTGCGTATCTTTCTGAAGCTCTACCACCTCTGATGGCTTCATCATTACCTCCATAAGTTTGAGAAGGTGCATTTAAATATGTGTCTGTATCAAAAGTGCTTTCTGCAGAAACGTCTTCAAAAGGAGCGTTTTGCTTTATAACATCTTCTTCTTCAAGAATTCTTTCGTTAACGCGATTTGTTCTCCAGTTACTAAACTCTACCGCCTGAATCCAATTTACACCTACAACTGGGTAGTTAGCATATGCTGGGTGACGTAAGTAGTTATTGGTCATCATCTCGTTAAAACCAAGTCGGTTTCTCCAAACCAAAGTATCAGGAAGAGCTCCGTAATAAATGTTTCTGTATTTAGGTTCTGTGGGAGGGTATACACCTTTTAACCAATCTAGGTATTCTAGATACATTACATTGGTCACTTCCGTTTCATCCATATAAAAGGATTGAACATGCTGTTGAGTAGGAGTATTGTTCCAGTCATGCATTACATCATCTTGTACACGACCCATGGTAAAGGTACCTCCTTCGATAAAAACAAGTCCAGGACCAGTTTCTTGTTCTTTGTAGTTGGTTTGCACCTGAAATCCACCATCTTTGGAATTGTATTTCCAACCAGTGGCTCTAGAACTACTCCCATAGTCGGTTTTAGAGCAACCAAACAGTAGAACACTAACGGAAAGCGCCATTAGCGACTTAAAAATAAACGCGTTTTTCATAATCTTAAGTTCGTTAAGTAGAAATTAGGGCTTGCAATATAAATAATAAACGTTAAAATTCCCCTAATTTTTTCAAAATATTATTAATTCACAGTTTTTTGCGAATTTATAACGACTTTGGTTTAACGCAATATTAAGGAGTTTATTATTTAGAAAGCAAGAAAAACTTCAATTTTATGATTATAAGAAATGTTGCTTAATCTTAATTTTTGATAAAAAACATGACATGTGAATATTATGTTAAAAATATGTATAGGTGTTATTAATATTTATATTGATAGGGTTTGAATAAAAAATGCGAAATTCAAATTGTTTGTTTGGACGTGTGCTATAGGTGTCTATATGATTAAAAAATTAGATTAGATATAAGATATTTTTAAAATCAACGTTATAAACAAGCAACTTAAAAAAAATAAGAACTCATTATTCTTACTAACTAAATAACTATATATTTGTCAAACTCAATTTTAAAGGATATGAAAAAATTATTAACCATTGGGCTGGTGTGTGTTACCTTTTTAACTTCCAAAGGACAGGCTCAAGAACAAGTTAGGCCTATTACAACAGCAACTCCTTTTTTATTAATTGCAGCCGATGCGAGAGCAGCTGGTCTTGCAGATCAAGGGGTAGCAACTTCAGCAGACGCATTTTCGCAACAATGGAATCCTGCAAAATATGCCTTTGTAAAGAAAAAACAAGGGGTTGGAGTTAATTATACACCGTATTTAAGTAGTTTGGTGAACGATATATTTCTAGGAAATGTAAACTACTACAATCGTCTTAATGAATATAGCGCAGTAGCAGCTAGTTTTAGATATTTTAGCTTAGGAGATATAGAATTTAGGCAAGGACCAAATGACGAGCCAAATGTGCAGAAACCAAATGAATTAACGCTTGATGTTTCGTACGCATTGAGATTAAGTGAGCGATTTTCTATGGCGGTAGCAGGACGATATTTACGATCTGATCTTAGATTACAAGGGCCGAATAATGATGCAAGTGCTGCAGGAAGTGTTGGTGTAGATATAGCTGGTTTCTATCGTGGTGATGAGATTGCTTATAATTCTTTTAATGGTAGATGGAGAGCAGGTGCTACTATTTCTAATATTGGACCAAAAATAAAGTATGATGATGCAGGTCAAGAAAATTTTATTCCAACTAATTTTAGAGTAGGTGCAGCTTTTGATTTTATTTTTAATGAAGACAACAGGATTACTCCTTCAATAGAGTTTAGTAAGCTGTTGGTTCCAACACCATTAGATGATACGATAGATAGAGATGGTGATGGTGATGTAGACGCGGAAGATCAAAAAATTGCTAATACAGAATACAATAATAAAAGTGAATTTGGATCTATATTTTCATCATTTGGTGATGCGCCAGATGGATTTAGTGAAGAGCTAAAAGAGGTTACTTGGTCATTAGGAGCAGAATATATGTATCGTGATGTCTTTGCTTTTAGAGCTGGGTATTTTAATGAATCAGAAGAAAAAGGAGCGCGTAAGTTCTTGTCTTTAGGGGCTGGGTTTAGATATAATATTGTGAATTTAGATATATCATATTTATTTTCAACTTCTCCAGTGAAAAGTCCACTTGATTCAACACTTCGTTTTGGTCTTTCATTTAATTTTGGAGACGAATATTACGACTAGGTATAATAAAATTTAAATACTTTAAAAAGTATCATTCCGTTTTAGGTTTGATACTTTTTTTTATTTGTAGTACATTGTTTGTCTTTTTCTTAGAAAAATAATTGAAGAATTAAAGAGAATTGGTGGCAAGTAGTTTTGAAAAAAAAATGATTTGTCGGTTAAAATAAAACAACTGAGATACGCATATGAAAGAAATAGAGATAAAGTCTGTATTGCAAGTGTACGATTCGTTTGATGAGCTGCCTAATGATGTTCAGGAACTGATGCAAAAGTCTATTGAGATCAGAGATAAAGCGTATGCACCTTACTCAGAATTTTTGGTGGGTGCAGCTCTTTTGCTAGAAAATGGTAAAGTGGTTTTGGGAAATAATCAAGAGAATGCATGTTATCCATCTGGATTATGTGCAGAACGTACAGCGATATATTATGCAGGAGCTAATTTTCCTGAGATTCCCATTGTTAGTATGGCGCTTTGTGCTAAATCACTAAAGTACCAATTGATAACACCAACACCACCTTGTGGAGCATGTAGACAAGCAATAGCAGAATATGAGCTTAAGCAAGATCATCCAATTGCTATTTATTTTATGGGAGAAACTGGCAAGGTGGTAAAGTCTTTTTCTTTGGCTAATTTATTGCCGTTAATCTTTGATAATTCATATTTATAACGTTTTCGTTGATTTTATGAGCAAACTCCTTTTTCCTTAATTTCGAATATCTTATTTTTGTTTTTTATTTTCTAAAATGAATGATTGTAGAGAATAATAAATGATAGCTAGTTTTGATGCTGGCTTTATGAGACATAGTTAGACATATATCAGTATATTTATAAATGAAAAAGATCACCAAAGACGTTTACCTGCATTGGTACGAAGAAATGCTTTTCTGGAGAAAATTTGAAGACAAATTAGCTCAAGTTTACATTCAGCAAAAAGTAAGAGGTTTTTTACACTTGTATAATGGCCAAGAAGCTATTTTAGCAGGGGCATTACATGCAATGGACCTTACTAAAGATAAAATGATTACAGCGTATCGTAATCATGTACAGCCAATTGGTATGGGGGTAGATCCAAAACGAGTAATGGCAGAACTTTATGGGAAAGCTACTGGTACATCACAAGGACTAGGAGGATCTATGCATATCTTTTCTAAGGAGCATAGGTTTTATGGAGGACATGGGATTGTAGGAGGGCAAATTCCTTTAGGTGCAGGATTGGCTTTTGCTGATAAATATCATAAAAGAGATGCGGTAACACTTACGTTTTTTGGAGATGGTGCTGCCCGTCAAGGGTCATTACATGAGACATTTAATCTAGCAATGTTATGGAAATTACCTGTAGTGTTTTGTGTAGAAAATAATGGATATGCTATGGGGACTTCTGTAGAAAGAACAGCAAACCATACAGATATCTGGAAATTAGGGCAAGGATATGAAATGCCTTCTGGTCCTGTAGATGCTATGAATCCAATAAAAGTTGCAGAAGCTATGGATGAGGCTATTACAAGAGCAAGAACTGGAGGAGGACCAACATTCTTAGAGCTAAAAACATATAGATATAGAGGTCATTCTATGAGTGATGCTCAAAAATATCGTACCAAAGAAGAAGTAGCAGAATATCAAAAGATAGATCCAATAACTCAAGTCTTAGATATTATAAAGGAGAATAACCATGCTACAGATGACGAAATTGCAATAATTGACAAAAGAGTAAAGGAAAGAGTAGCAGAGTGTCAAAAATTTGCAGAAGAATCACCATTCCCAGATAAAAATGTAATGTACGATGTGGTATACGAACAAGATAACTACCCATTTTTACCACACAAACCACTATAAGTTATGGCAACAGTAATTAATATGCCTCGATTGAGCGACACTATGGAAGAAGGAGTTGTTGCGAAGTGGCTTGTAAAAAAAGGAGATAAAGTAAGCGAGGGAGATATTCTTGCAGAAATAGAAACTGATAAAGCAACAATGGAATTTGAGTCTTTTTATGAAGGAACATTACTTCATATTGGGATTGAAGAAGGAGAGACAGCACCAGTAGATCAGTTATTGGCAATTATAGGAGAAGAGAATGAAGATATCTCTGATTTATTGAATGGGAATACGGTATCGCCACCTGTTGTAGTAGAAGAAAAAGAGCGAGAATCCGCTCCCGCTTCTAGTGGGGTGACTGCTATTCCTGAAGGAGTAGAGATTATTACAATGCCTCGTCTTAGTGATACTATGGAAGAAGGTACAGTAGCTACTTGGTTAAAAAAGATTGGTGATACTGTTGAAGAAGGAGATATTCTTGCAGAGATAGAAACAGACAAAGCGACTATGGAGTTTGAATCTTTCTATAATGGAACCTTACTACATATAGGAATAGAAGAAGGACAAACAGCAAAAGTAGATGCTTTATTAGCAATTATAGGACCTGTAGGTACAGATGTGTCTGGTCTTAAAGAAGGAACGATTGCAACAGTAGCACAAGAAGCAACACCTGTAAAAGAAGAAAAGAAAACAGAAACTATAGTTACAAGCTCTATAGGATCAGAAAGCTCAGGAGGTAGAATATTTGCTTCGCCATTGGCAAAGAAAATAGCTGCAGATAAAGGGATTGATCTTTCTGAAATCAAAGGAACTGGTGAAAACGGACGTGTAGTAAAGAAAGATGTAGAATCATATACTCCATCAGAAACAGTTAATACTGCAACACAGTCTGTAAAAGAAGAAGTGGCTACTGCTGTACAGACTTTTACTCCTGCAGGAGAGGAAAGTTTTGAAGAAGTGAAAAATTCGCAAATGCGTAAAGCAATTGCTAAAAGTCTTTCAGCTTCAAAATTTACAGCACCACATTATTATCTTACAATAGAAGTTGATATGCAAAATGCAATGGCTTCTCGTAAAAACATTAATGAATTACCAGATACAAAAGTATCTTTTAATGATATGATAGTCAAAGCATGTGCAATGGCTCTTCGTAAGCACCCACAAGTTAATACACAGTGGACAGATGCAACAACTCGTTATGCTAAGCATATCAATGTTGGGGTTGCTGTAGCAGTGCCAGATGGATTAGTGGTTCCTGTTTTGCCTTTTGCGGATCATATGTCTCTTACTCAAATAGGAGCAAAAGTAAAAGATCTAGCAGGTAAAGCTCGTAATAAGAAATTGACTCCTCAAGAAATGAGTGGTAGTACATTTACTGTATCAAATTTAGGTATGTTTGGAATTCAGGAATTTACTTCTATTATCAATCAACCTAACTCAGCAATATTATCGGTAGGAGCAATTGTAGAAAAACCTGTGGTAAAAAACAGTCAGATTGTAGTTGGTAATACGATGAAATTAACACTAGCTTGTGATCACAGAACGGTAGATGGAGCTACTGGAGCACAATTTTTACAAACATTAAAACAATATCTAGAAAACCCAGTTACTATGCTGGCATAGACAGATTGTCGTTTGATATTTATAATTCATAATGGCTTAGTTATGATTTGTATATGTTTTATCTTAGCCTAAATTTTATTTTTGATGATTCCTGAAGATTTCAAAGACTT